>SEEY01000210.1 GCA_004211235.1 Rubrivivax sp. | reverse complement strand
GATCGGCATCTTCCTGAACCGCAAGAACCTGATCGTGCTGCTGATGGCCATCGAGCTGATGCTGCTGGCGGTCAACCTGAACTTCGTGGCCTTCTCGCATTACCTCGGCGACATGGGTGGCCAGGTCTTCGTGTTCTTCATCCTCACCGTCGCGGCGGCCGAGTCGGCCATCGGCCTGGCCATCCTGGTGGTGCTGTTCCGCAACCGGGCCAGCATCAACGTCGAGGAACTCGACGCGCTGAAGGGCTAAGAACAAGATGTCTGCAGAACTTTCCCAGATCACGCTGCTCGCGGTGCCATTGGCGCCGCTGGCGGGCGCCATCGTCGCCGGCTTCTTCGGCAAGGCGGTGGGCCGCCGCGGCTCCCATATCGCCACCATCCTGGGTGTGCTGATCGCCTTCATCCTGTCGGCGCAGACGCTCTACAGCGTGGCCGTGGACGGCGCGCGCTTCAACGCCACCATCTACGAGTGGATGGTGCTCGGCCCGCTGAAGATGGAGGTCGGCTTCCTCATCGACGGCCTGACGGCCATGATGATGGTGGTGGTGACCTTCGTGTCGCTGATGGTGCACATCTACACCATCGGCTACATGGAAGAGGACGACGGCTACCAGCGCTTCTTCTCGTACATCTCGCTGTTCACGTTCAGCATGCTGATGCTGGTCATGAGCAACAACATGCTGCAGCTGTTCTTCGGCTGGGAGGCGGTGGGCCTGGTGTCGTACCTGCTGATCGGCTTTTGGTACAAGAAGCCGACGGCCATCTTCGCCAACATGAAGGCCTTCCTGGTGAACCGGGTCGGCGACTTCGGTTTCATCCTCGGCATCGGCCTGCTGGTGGCCTTCGGCGGTTCGCTGAACTACGTCGAGGTCTTCGCCAAGTCCGAGCTGCTGTCCAAGATGCTCTTCCCCGGCACGGACTGGGCGCTGCTGACCGTCGCCTGCATCTGCCTCTTCATTGGCGCGATGGGCAAGAGCGCGCAGTTCCCGCTGCACGTCTGGCTGCCGGACTCGATGGAAGGCCCGACGCCCATCTCCGCGCTGATCCATGCCGCCACGATGGTGACGGCCGGCATCTTCATGGTGGCACGCATGTCGCCGCTGTTCGAGCTGTCCGACACGGCGTTGAACTTCGTCATGGTGATCGGCTCGATCACGGCGCTGTTCATGGGCTTCCTGGGCATCATCCAGAACGACATCAAGCGCGTGGTCGCGTACTCGACGCTGTCCCAGCTCGGGTACATGACCGTGGCGCTCGGCGCGTCGGCCTACTCGGTTGCGGTGTTCCATCTGATGACGCATGCCTTCTTCAAGGCGCTGCTGTTCCTCGGCGCCGGCTCGGTCATCATCGGCATGCACCATGACCAGGACATCCGCAACATGGGCGGCCTGCGCAAGTACATGCCGATCACCTGGATCACGTCGCTGCTGGGTTCGCTCGCGCTGATCGGCACGCCGCTGTTCTCGGGCTTCTACTCGAAGGACTCGATCATCGAGGCGGTGCACGCCAGCACGCTGCCGGCTGCGCACTTCGCCTACTTCGCCGTCATTGCCGGCGTGTTCGTGACGGCCTTCTACTCGTTCCGGATGTACTTCCTCGTCTTCCATGGCAAGGAGAACTTCCGCCACAAGCCCTTCCCGGGCGAGCACGACCATCACGACGAAGACGACCATGGCCACGGCCACTATGCCCATGCGCACACGCCGCACGAGTCGCCCGCCGTCGTCTGGGTGCCGCTGGTGCTGCTGGCGATTCCCTCGGTCGTCATCGGCTTCATGACGATCCAGCCGATGCTCTTCGGCGACTTCTTCAAGGACGCGATCTTCGTCAACCTGCACGCCCACCCGGCGATGGAGGAACTGGCGCACGAGTTCCACGGTGCCGCCGCGATGGCCTTGCACGGCTTGCAGACGCTCCCGTTCTGGCTCGCGCTGGGCGGTGTCGTGACGGCTTACGTGTTCTACATGGTGGCGCCGAGCATCCCGGCCACGCTGGCCCGGGTGCTGCGTCCGCTGATCGTCATCCTGGAGAACAAGTACTTCCTGGACTGGTTCAACGAGAACGTGCTGGCCCGCGGGGCCCGTGCCCTGGGCTACGGCCTCTGGAAGGGCGGCGACGGCGCCGTCATCGACGGTCTCATCATCAACGGGTCGGCGTCCGCGGTGGGCGGCATTGCCGGACTCGTGCGGCGCTTCCAGACCGGATACCTGTACTGGTACGCCCTCGTCATGATCCTCGGCGTCACCGGGCTGATGACCTGGCAGCTCTGGCCCTACATCGAGCCCCAGTTCAAGTCCCTGCTCGGGTCTTGAGGAGATAAGAAGAATGTTGCTGAGTCTTGCGATTTTTCTGCCCATCGCCTGCGGCGCCCTGCTGCTGGCGCTGGGGCGCGACGAGCAGGCGAATGCCGTGCGCTGGCTGGCCCTGGCCGCAGCCGTGGCGAGCTTTGTCGTCACCCTTCCGCTGATCACCGGTTTCGACACGACGACCGCTGCCATGCAGTTCGTCGAGAACCAGCCCTGGATCGAGCGCTTCAACATCCGCTACCACCTTGGGCTGGATGGCATCTCGATGTGGTTCGTGCCGCTGACGGCCTTCATCACCGTCATCGTCGTCATCTCCGCCTGGGAGGTCATCGAGACGCGCGTCAACCAGTACATGGGCGCGTTCCTGATCCTGTCGGGCCTGATGGTGGGCGTGTTCAGCGCGCTGGACGGCATGCTGTTCTACGTGTTCTTCGAGGCCACGCTGATCCCGATGTACATCATCATCGGCGTCTGGGGTGGTGCGAACCGGGTCTACGCCGCCTTCAAGTTCTTCCTCTACACGCTGGCCGGCTCGCTGCTGATGCTGATCGCGCTGCTCTACCTGTACGCGCAGGTTCCGGGTGGCAGCTTCGACATCCAGGCCTGGCACAAGCTGCCGCTGACCGGCGGCGCGCAGACCTGGCTGTTCTTCGCCTTCCTCGCCGCCTTCTCGGTCAAGGTGCCGATGTGGCCGGTGCACACCTGGCTGCCCGATGCCCACGTCGAGGCGCCCACCGGCGGCTCCGTCGTCCTGGCTGCCATCATGCTGAAGCTGGGCTGCTACGGCTTCCTGCGCTTCTCGCTGCCGATCGCGCCGGACGCTGCCCGCCAATGGGCCTGGCTGATCATCGCGATGTCGCTGATCGCCGTGGTCTACATCGGCCTGGTGGCGCTGGTGCAGCGCGACATGAAGAAGCTGGTGGCTTACTCGTCCATCGCGCACATGGGCTTCGTGACGCTGGGCTTCTTCATCTTCAACGAACTGGGCGTGGCGGGCGGCATCGTGCAGATGATCTCGCACGGCTTCGTGTCGGGCGCCATGTTCCTGTGCATCGGCGTGCTCTACGACCGCGTGCATTCCCGTGAAATTGCGGCCTATGGCGGCGTGGTCAACACGATGCCCAAGTTCGCCGCCTTCGCCGTCTTCTTCGGCATGGCCAACTGCGGCTTGCCCGCCACCGCCGGCTTCGTCGGCGAGTGGATGGTCATCCTCGGCACCGTGCAGGCCAACTTCTGGCTGGGCGGCATCGCGGCCACGGCGCTGGTGTTCGGTGCGGCCTACACGCTGTGGATGATCAAGCGCGTCTACTTCGGCGACATCGCCAATGACGACGTCCGCGCACTGACCGACATCAACAAGCGCGAATTCCTGATGCTGGCCCTGCTGGCAGTGGCCACGCTCTACATGGGCCTCTATCCCAAGCCCTTCACCGACGTGATGCACAACTCGGTGGTCGAACTGCTCAAGCACGTTGCCCAGAGCAAGATCCCGGTCTGACGGCGAGCTGAGGCAAGAACAATGAACGACATGAACTGGCTCGCGATCTACCCTGAAATCCTGCTGCTGGCGATGGGCTGCATCGTCGCGCTCGCCGACCTCTGGGTCACCGACGAACAGCGCCGCCCGACCTACTGGCTGACCCAGCTGACGCTGGTCGTCGTCGGTGGCATGCACTTCGCCTATTTCAACGCGGGCGTGACCACCTATGCCATGCAGGACATGGTGGTCGCCGATCCGATGGGCCATCTGCTCGCCGGCTTCGCCTGCGTCGCCACGCTGGTCACGCTGGTCTATGCGCGGCCCTATGCGGCGTCGCGCGACATGCTCAAGGGCGAGCTCTTCATCCTGAGCCTGTTCGCGCTGCTGGGCATCAGCGTCATGCTGTCGGCCAACAACTTCCTGGTCATCTATCTCGGCCTCGAACTGATGAGCCTGTCGCTGTACGCCTTGGTGGCACTGCGCCGCGACCACGCCGTCTCCACCGAAGCCGCGATGAAGTACTTCGTGCTCGGCGCGCTGGCCAGCGGCTTCCTGCTCTACGGCCTGTCGATGATGTATGGCGCGACCGGCTCGCTGAACATCCGCGAGGTGTTCGGCGTGATCGATCAGGGCATCCCGAACAAGAGCGTGCTGGTCTTCGGCACCGTCTTCGTGGTGGCCGGCCTGGCCTTCAAGCTGGGCGTCGCGCCCTTCCACATGTGGGTGCCCGACGTCTATCAAGGCGCCCCCACGGCGGTCACGCTGCTGATCGGCGGCGCGCCCAAGCTCGCAGCCTTCGCCATCACGGTACGCCTGCTCGTCGAGGGCATGCTTCGCCTGGCGGTGGACTGGCAGCAGATGCTGGTCGTGCTGTCCGTCATGTCGCTGCTCATCGGCAACCTGGCGGCCATCGCGCAGAGCAATCTCAAGCGCATGCTGGCCTACTCGACCATCGCCAACATGGGCTTCATGCTGCTCGGCCTGACGGCGGGTGTCGTCAACGACAGCACTGCATGGGGCCCGAACGCGTACAGCTCGGCGATGTTCTACGTCATCACCTATGTGCTGACGACGCTGGGCACCTTCGGCATGGTCATCCTGCTGTCGCGCGCCGGCCACGAGGCCGAGGAGATCAAGGATCTCGCCGGCCTGGCCAAGCGCAGCCCCTGGTTCGCGCTGGTCATGACGATGTTCATGATCTCGCTGGCCGGCGTGCCGCCGACGGTCGGCTTCTACGCCAAGCTGGCCGTGCTGCAGGCGCTGGTCGGCACCAGCCTGCCGTTCTACCTGTGGCTGTCCGGTTTCGCCGTCGTCATCTCCCTGATCGGCGCCTTCTACTACCTGCGTGTCATCAAGGTGATGTTCTTCGATGCGCCGACCGACACCGCGCCGCTGGCCGCCCCCGCGGACGTGCGCTTCGTCATGACGCTCAACGGCGCCGCCGTGCTGGTCTTCGGCCTGCTGCCGGGCGGGCTGCTGGAGCTGTGCAAGACCGCCATCCAGCAGGCGCTGAACACCTGACCAGGGCTGCGCATGGACCAGTCCGTTGCCGTCTGGCTGGTCCTCGCGGCGGCCGTCTTCGCGGCCAACCTGCCTTATTTCAACGAGCGGCTGCTGCTCGTCGGCCCGCGCCGTTCGCCCAAGGCCGCGTGGTGGCGCCTGCTCGAACTGCTGCTGATGGCCGCGCTGACCTTCGCGCTCGGGTCGGCACTGGAAGCCCGCATCGGGCAACGCCACGCGCAGGGCTGGGAGTTCTACGCCGCAGCGTCCTGCCTGTTCATCACGCTGGGCTTCCCCGGTTTCGTCTGGAGGTATCTGCGCCGTGACCGAGGCTGACGATCATCTCGTCGAGCGTTTGCTCGACAGCACCCAGGTCTACCGCGGCCACTTCCTCGACGTCCGGCGTGACCGCATTGCGCTGCCCGACGGCAAGACCTCGCACCGCGAATACATCCGCCATCCCGGCGCCGTCATGGTCGTGCCGCTGCTCGACGACGGGCGCCTGCTGCTGGAGCGCCAGTACCGCTACCCCATGGGTCGCGTGATGCTGGAGTTCCCCGCCGGCAAGCTTGAAGCCGGCGAGGATCCACGCGTCTGCGGCGAGCGCGAGCTGCTCGAGGAAACCGGCTACAGCGCCGCCGAGTGGGCTCATGCCGGCATCTTGCACAACGCCATCGCCTACTCGGACGAGGGCATCCACATCTACTTCGCGCGCGGCTTGAGCCAGGGCGTGCAGAAGCTGGATGACGGCGAGTTTCTCGAACTCGTCACACACACGGTCGACGATCTCGACCGCATGGCCGCAAACGGCGAGCTGACCGACGCCAAGACGCTGATCGGCCTGCTGTGGCTGCAGCGCTGGCAGCAGGGCGCCTGGCCCCTGGACTGGCGGGTTTAGGTCCGCGGGTGAGGCGCCCTGGGCGCCTGCTTCAGCCCCAAGGCGGGCAGTCGTGGCGCGCGCCCTTGGCTCGGCCCACCTCCGTGCATGACCTCTGGCGCAGTTGTGTCAGGCCGTTAAGCTCAAGTGTTTTTGTGTTCCGAACCCAGTCCTCTGAAGAAGGTCTTTCCATGATGACGCGTGCGACGCCGATCCTCACTGCCCTGACGCTGGCCCTGCTCCTGACCGCCTGCAGCAAGGGCGGCAAGCCCGACGACGCCAAGGCCGCTTCCAAGCCGGCCGCGCCGCTGCTGCTGGCACCCGAGGATCTGCGTCAGGTCGGCCAAAGCGGCCTGATCGGCGCGCCCGTCATCACCGGCGCCATCCAGCCGGCCCGCCGCGCCGACCTGCGTGCCGAGGTGGCAGCCGTCGTGCTGCAGGTGGTGAAGGACAACGGCGAACGTGTGCGCGCGGGCGACCTCATCATCCGCCTGGACCCGACCGCCATTCGCGACAGCCTCACTTCCGCCGACGAGGCGCTGCGCGCCGCACAGCAGAGCTTCGAGCAGAGCGAGCGCGTCCTGGCTCGCCAGCGCACGCTGAACCAGCAGGGCATGATTTCCATGCAAGGCCTGGAAGACGCCGAAGTGCGCCGCAATGCCGCGC
>SEEY01000976.1 GCA_004211235.1 Rubrivivax sp. | reverse complement strand
GAATAGAAGACGGTCACCACCGGCGCGCCCTTGCCCGCGACGGCCTGCAGCGCCGCCAGATCGGCGGGATGCAGCTGGCTGTGCTGAAGCGGGGCCGGGAAACGCACATCGCCGTTGTATTCAGCATAGGGCGTCTCGCCCAGCACGGCCACGACGGCCGAGAACTGCGACGGGTCCACGCCGCGCCCGTCGACCGAGTAGGTCACATTGGCCTCGCCCAGTTGCTGACGCAGGGCCGCCAGTAGGGTCTGGCCGGTAGCGAAATCGGCGTTGGTGTTCTCGGTCCCCTGCCAAGTCAGCGACCAGCCGCCGGTCTGGTTGGACAGGCTGTCGGCGCTCGAGCCCACCACCAGCACGCGCTGGCCGGCGCGCAGCGGCAGGGCGGCGTTGTCGTTCTTCAGCAGCACCACCGACTTGCGCACCGCTTCGCGCGCCAAGGCGCTGACGTCCATCGCCGAGGTCTGGCCGTTGAAGCGGCTCTCGGCCGGTTGATGCTGGAACAGGCCCGAGCGCATCTTCACGCGCAGGATGCGGGTGACGGCGTCGTCGATCCGGCTCTCGGCGATCCGGCCCTCACGCACATCGGCCAGGGTGTTGGTGATGAAGGCCTTCCAGTCCTCGGGCACCATGATCATGTCGATGCCGGCGTTGATCGCCTGCGGGCAATGATCCTTGGTGCAGCCCGGCACCTGTTCGATGCCGTTCCAGTCCGAGACCACCAGGCCGTCGAAGCCGAGACGGCCCTTCAGCACATCGGTCAGCAGCTCGCGGCTGCCGTGCATCTTGCCGTAGTCGCGGCCGGCGGCGACGTCGTTCCAGCTGTTGTAGGACGCCATCACCGTCTGCACGCCGGCGTGCAGCGCCGCGTAGTAGCCGGCGCCGTGGGTGGCGATCATATGGGCGCGCGTGGCCCGGTTCTCGCCTTGATCCACGCCGTTGAAGGTGCCGCCGTCGCCCAGGAAATGCTTGGCCGTAGCGACCACATCGCCGTCGCCCGTCAGGCCGCCCTGCAACCCGCGCACCAAGGCGGCGCCATAGCGACCGACCAGGGCCGGATCGCTGGAATAGCTCTCATAACTGCGGCCCCAGCGCCGGTTCTCACCGACCGCCACCGTGGGGGCGAAGACCCAGGTGATGCCGGTGGCGCGCACCTGCTGCGCCGTCGCCCGGCCGATGCGCTCGACCAGCGACGGGTCGTTGGCGGCGCCCAGGCCGATGTTGTGCGGGAAGAGGGTCGCGCCCGAGACATTGCTGTGGCCGTGGACAGCGTCCGTGCCCCAGATCAGCGGGATCTTCACCGCCATGTCGCTGCGCATCGCCGCGGCGTGATAGGCGGCCGACTGGCTCGCCCAATCCTGCACGGTCGCGCGCTTGTTGTTGTTCGGCCAGGCGCCGCCGCCGTTCAGGACCGAGCCGATGTAGTACTG
>SEEY01000975.1 GCA_004211235.1 Rubrivivax sp. | reverse complement strand
TGATGGTGGCGATATCGCCCAAGCGCAGCTGGCTTGCCACGCCGGTCTGCGGGTTGATGGCGCGGATCGGCACGTCCGCCAGCGCCTCGCCGGATGTGAACTGGCCCTGCACGCGCACCTGGAAGTTCGCCGTGCCGGCATTCAGCACGCCGGCGCTCTCGACCGCGTTCTGCGTACCGATCTGGTTGATGACCTGGGTGAAGTCCAGGCCGAGCTGTGCCAGCCGCTTTTGCGAGACCTCGATGAACAGCTTCTCCGGCTGGATGCCGAAGATCTCGACCTTGGCGACGTCCTTGACCTGCAGCAGCGCCTGGCGCACGCGGTCAGCGTGCTCGCGCAGTTCCTCGCGGCTGAAGCCGTCGGCGGACAGCGCGTAGATGGAGCCGTAGACGTCGCCGAACTCGTCGTTGAAGAGCGGGCCGATGACGCCCGCCGGCAGCGTCGCGCGCATATCGCCCAGCTTCTTGCGCGTCTGGTACCAGACGTCGGCCACTTCCTTGGGCGGCGTGCTGTCCTTGAGCTGGAAGATGGTCAGCGACTCACCCGGCTTGGTGGACGAGCGGATCTTGTCCGCATGGTTCACCTCCTGCAGCGTCTTCTCGATCTTGTCGGTGACCTGGTCGGCCATCTGCTGGGCCGTGGCGCCGGGCCAGTAGGCCTGAATGACCATGGCGCGGAAGGTGAACGGCGGGTCTTCGTCCTGGCCGAGCTGGAAGTAGGCGGCAAAGCCCATCAGCATCAGCACGACCATCAGATAACGCGTCAGCGCCGGATGCTCCAGCGCCCAGCGCGAGACATTGAACCCGCCCGCGTCGGGCTGCTTGGTGAGGGGGGACGTCATGCGAGGCCCCGTTCAGCGTGAGGCTGTCGGAGCGGCGGGCACCGCGGCAGCCGGCGGACTCGCGGTCGTGCGCGGCGGTACGTAGCGCTTGACCTTCTGGCCGGCATTCAGCACATGCACGCCGGCCACCACCACCTCCTGGCCCACGGTCAATCCACCGACGATGACGACCTCGTTGCCATCCGCGCCGCCCACCTGGACCGGCACCGGCTTGACCGTCATCGAGGCCGTGTCCAGCAGCCAGACCGACGATTTGCCGCTCTGCTGCAACACGGCAGCCAGCGGCAGCTTGACGATGCCGGCGACCTCAGGGAGGTCGAGCACGACGGTGGCAGACTGGCCCAGCCTCACGTCCAGCTTGCCGGCATCGGCTTTGATGAGGAAGGTGCGCGTGGCGGGATCGGCCGCGGCCGAGACCTCGCGCAGCACCAGCGGCGAGGTCTTGTCGCTGCCCCAGACGCGCACCTTCAGCGCGCCCGGCCGGCTCGCCGCCGCCTTGACCCGGGCGAGCTGGTCCTCCGGCACCGAGAAGACGATGTCGCGCGGACCATCCAGCGCCACCGTCACGACCGGCGTGCCCGCGGCCAGCA
>SEEY01000974.1 GCA_004211235.1 Rubrivivax sp. | reverse complement strand
GCGTCGGCCCCGCCTGGAACGAAGTGGAGCCGGCATGGCGTGGCCGCTGGGCCACGCTGATGCAGGAGGCCACGCTCACGCTGCCGCGCGACAGCGCCATGCAGCCGCTGTAGGTGGGAGTGAGCACCACCTCGACGCCCGACGCTGTCTCGCGCAGGTCGCGCACGATGCCGAGATCCACCAGCGTCACGGCGGGGATCTCGGGGTCGGGCACTGCCGCCAACCGCTCGCGGGCAGAAGCGAGGTTCACCACACGCCTCCCGGGTAGGCGCGCTGCAGGAACTGCATCGTTGTCAGCAGGTGGCCCATGTGCTCGCTGTGGATGCCGAGGTGGCCCTGCGGCTGCATGGCGCTGTCGCGCGGCAGCGTGAGCGTGGCCTCCTGCATCAGCGTGGCCCAGCGGCCACGCCATGCCGGCTCCACTTCGTTCCAGGCGGGGCCGACGCCGTCCACGCCGTCCGCAGCGAACAGCTCGTTGAAGTAGGGCCACAGCAGGTTCAGCGCCGCCTGCATGCGCGCTCGGGATTCCGGCGTGCCGTCGCCCAGGCGCACGACCCAGTCGCTGGCGTGCTGGCGGTGGTAGCGCACCTCCTTCAGCGATTTGGCGGCAATGCCGGCGACCTCGGTGTCGAGGCTCGCCTGCAGGCGGTCGTAGAGCAGCTCCAGCCACAGCGCCACGGCGGCGTTGCGCACCGTGGTCAGCGCGAAGTCGCGCCCCGCGCCGTCACTCGGGCTGGCGGCGGCCCCCGACACAAAATTTGGCAACTCGACCAGCACGACATTGCGGTAGTCGCGCTCCTCCCGCAGGAAGGCGAGCTGGTCTTCATCGCGGCCGGCGCCTTCGAGCGTTGCGGCATGCGTCAGCAAAGCGCGCGCCTGGCCGAGCAGGTCGAGCGCAACGTTGGCGAGTGCGAGGTCTTCCTCCAGCACCGGCGCGTGGCCGGCCCATTCGGACAGGCGCTGGCTGTGGACGAGGCAGGTGTCCGCCAGCCGCAGCACGTAGGTGGTCTTGGCGTCCATCACATGTGGTTGAGCTCGTCAGGAAGCTCATAGAAGGTGGGGTGGCGGTAGACCTTGTCGTCGGCCGGCTCGAACATGCTGCCCTTCTCGGCCGGGTCGCTGGCGACGATCTGCTCGGAGCGAACGACCCAGATGCTGGTGCCCTCCTGGCGCCTTGTATAGACATCCCGTGCCATCTGAACGGCCATCGCCGAATCGGCCGCATGCAGGCTTCCGCAGTGCTTGTGGTCCAGGCCTGCCTTGCTCCGGACGAACACTTCCCACAGCGGCCATTCATTCTTCGGATTGCTCATCACGCCGCCTCCGCCCTCGTCGACTGCTTGTGAGCATGCGCGAGCGCAGCATCGCGCACCCACGCGCCGTCGTCCCACGCCTTGTTGCGTGCGGCCAGGCGCTCACGGTTGCAGGGGC
>SEEY01000973.1 GCA_004211235.1 Rubrivivax sp. | reverse complement strand
TGTTGATCTGGCCGCTCGTGAGCGAATTGATCTGCGTGCTGCTCAGTGCGCGCAGCTGGTCGCTGGTGAAGGCGTCGAGCTGAGTGGAGGTCAGGTTGCGCAGCGCCGCCGTGCTCAGCGACGTCATGTCACCGGTCTGGATGGCGGCGAGCTGAGCAGTCGAGAGACCGCCGGCCTGGTTGGACGTCAGTGCCGCCACCTGGGCGGTGGTGAGGGCAACCATGTCACCCGTGGTCAGGCCCTTGATCTGGCCGGTGCTCAGAGAAACGATTTGGGCGGTGGACATCGCGCCAACAGCGTCGCTGGCGAGTGCGCCGACCTGGTCGGACGACAGCCCGCCGAGGGCCGCGGTCGTGACGGCACGCAGGTCGGCCGTTTCCAGCTTCGCGAGCTGGGCGGTCGTCAGGGAGCCGAGCTGAGTGGACGTCAGCGCGGCGAACTGGCTGGTGCCGAGTGCGTTCAGGTTGTCGGTGGCCAGGTTGCCGAGCTGCGTGCTCGTCAGCGCCTGAACCTGGGTCGAAGACAACGAGGCGAACTGATCGCTGCTCAAGCGGTTCAGGTCGGCCGTGCCGAGCGTGTTGACCTGGCCGCTGGTGAGGGCGTTGATCTGCGTGCTGCTGAGCGCGCGGAGCTGGTCGCTGGTGAAGGCGTCCAACTGTTCGGAGGACAGGTTGCGAAGCGCAGCCGTGGTGATCGACTTGACATCACCGGCCTGGATGGCCGCAACCTGGGCGGTGGACAGCGCGCCGGCCTGTGCGGAGGTCAACGCACCAACTTGCGCGGTCGTCAGCGCCGCCATGTCGCCCGTGGTCAGACCCTTGATCTGGGTCGTGCCGAGCGAGGCGATCTGCGCGGAGGACATCGAGCCGACGGCGTCGCTGGCGAGTGCGCCGACCTGGTCGGACGACATGCCGCCGAGGGCGGCGGTCGTCACGGCACGGAGGTCGGCCGTTTCCAGCTTTGCGAGTTGGCCGGTGGTCAGCGAACCGAACTGGGTGGAGGTCAGCGAAGCGAACTGGCTGGTGCCCAGCGCGTTCAGGTTGTCCGTCGCCAGGTTCCCCAACTGGGTGCTGGTCAGCGACTGGACTTGAGCCGAAGACAGGGTGGCGAACTGGTCGCTGGTGAGGCGGTTCAGATCGGCGGTGCCGAGCGTGTTGACTTGGCCGCTGGTGAGCGAATTGAGCTGCGTGCTGCTGAGGGCGCGCAGCTGGTCGCTGGTGAAGGCATCGAGCTGCTCGGAAGACAGGTTGCGCAGCGCAGCCGTGGAGATCGACTTGACGTCGCCTGCCTCGATGGCGGCGACCTGGGCGGTAGACAGCGCGCCGGCCTGGGCGGAGGTCAGCGCCGCGACCTGTCCGGTCGTCAGCGCGGCCATGTCACCGGTCGTCAGGCCCTTGACCTGGCCGGAGCTCAGCGAGGCGACCTGTGCGGT
>SEEY01000972.1 GCA_004211235.1 Rubrivivax sp. | reverse complement strand
CTCCATCATGGCGCCGGCCGGGGTCAGGTGATAGCTGAAGCTGTTGTGGACCAGCTCGCCCGCGCGCAAGCCCGCCGCATGCAGCGCGCGGCCCATGCGCGAGTAATCGCGGCCCGGCCCCTCCGGCTCGTAGATCGTTCCAGGCGACTGGAACACCCGCCGCGCGCCGCTGTTGCGCCGCAGGCCGGTCCAGCCGATGGGCGAGAAGCCCCCGAAGGGCTCATCAGGATGCAAGGCCCGCATCGACTGCTGACGCGCCAGCAGCGCCGACTTGCGTGTCACCGGCAGCGTTGCCAGTGCCGCACGACTGCTCACGGCGGCGAGGTCGTGTCCGTCCAGCAATTCGGCGAAGGCGTCGGTGTGGTCGCGCGCATTCGCCAGCTGCAGCGGCAGCGCGGCCATCAGCGCCGATTCGCGGGCGGCCAGATCGCGGGTCTCCAGCGCGTCGTAATACGGCGCGGCGGGAGCAGTGGGAGCGGCGCCCATCAGTCGTCCGTCCATTGCGCCACGCGGCGCTTGATGTCGTCCTGCAGCTTGCGCACGTCCGCGGCATTGCGGCAGACCCGCGTCTCCCAGTCCGGACTACGCGCCGGCCGCTTCGCCAGCTGGGCGCTGAGCTCGGTGGCGCTGGCGGACAGCTTGAGCACCTCCTGGCTCTCGAAGCTGTAGTTGCCGGCGCGCTCCGTCAGGCCGCGCAGCTCACGCAGCGTGCGCCGAAGCTGCACCAGGGCTTCCTCCGCCTTGAACGGCGGCGGGGCGAAAAAGTCGTTGCCGTCACTGCCACTGTCACTGTCACTGCTCATGTCGATTCCTTCAGGCCACGCAGGCACTCACGCCAGCCACCGCTTGCGGCGCTTGTAGCTTTTGACATCCCGGAAACTCTTGCGGTCCCCGCCGCCCATGCCGAGATAGAACTCCCGCACGTCCTCGTTGTCCCGCAGCGCCTTCGCCTCGCCGTCCATCACCACCCGCCCGTTCTCCAGGATGTAGCCATGATCGGCGTAGCGCAGCGCCATGTGGGTGTTCTGCTCCGCCAGCAGGAAGGTGGTGCGCTCCTTCTGGTTGAGATCGCGGACGATCTCGAACACCTCCTCCACGATCTGCGGCGCCAGGCCCATCGACGGCTCGTCCAGCAGCACCATCTTCGGATCGGCCATCAACGCCCGGCCGATGGCGCACATCTGCTGCTCGCCGCCCGAGGTGTAGGCGGCCTGCGAGCCGCGCCGCGTCTTCAGCCGCGGGAAATAGGCGTAGACCTTCTCCAGCGTCGCGGCCACGGCGGCCTTGCCGTCGCGGCGGGTGTAGGCGCCGGTGAGCAGGTTCTCCTCGATGGTCAGATGGGCGAAGCAGTGGCGGCCCTCCATCACCTGGACCACGCCGCGATGCACCAGCTCGGCCGGCGAGAGCCGCTCGATGCGCTCGCCGCGCAGCTC
>SEEY01000209.1 GCA_004211235.1 Rubrivivax sp. | reverse complement strand
TGCTGGATGCCCTCGCCGTGGTACAGGTCCAGGTACTCGGCGATCTGGCTCTTGTCGTCGCTGCTCTCGTTGATCGGGATGCGGATCTTGCCGCAGGGGCTGGTCATGGCCTTGCTCTTCAGGCCGGTCAGCTTGCCCTCGATGTCGAAGTAGCGCACCTCGCGGAAGTCGAAGAAGCGCTCGTAGAACTCCGACCACTCCTTCATGCGGCCCCGGAAGACGTTGTGCGTCAGGTGGTCGATCTCGGTCAGGCCGTGGCCCACCGGGTTCGGGTCGACCGGCTGGCCCTGCGCGTCCAGCACGGGCACGAAGTCGACGTCGTAGATGCTGATGTTGCCGATGGCGCCCGGCTTGGCGCCGCCCTTGCCCTGCCAGCGGTCGACGAAGTAGATCAGCGAGTCGCCGATGCCCTTGATGGCCGGGATGTTCAGCTCCATCGGGCCGGCCTTGTTGTCAAAGCCCCAGGCGCCCAGCTCCAGCGCGCGCTGGTAGGCATGGGCGGCGTCCTGCACGCGGAAGGCGATGGCGCAGATCGACGGCCCGTGCAGGCGCGCAAAGCGCTGCGCGAATGAGTCGGTCTCGGCGTTGATGATGAAGTTGACGCCGCCCTGGCGGTACAGCGTCACATCCTTGTGGCGGTGCCGGGCCACGGCGGTGAAGCCCATGGTCTTGAACAGCGCACCCAGCCCGGCCGGGTCGGGCGCGGCGAACTCGATGAACTCGAAGCCATCGGTGCCCATCGGGTTGTCCCAGGGAGTGAACTTGGCCATGGCTGCCTCGCCGAAGATGTTTTGAAGCGGAAAATTCTGCGGCGTGAGGGGCGCAGGTTTCATGCAATGTCAGGCGCCTACGGAGCCAACTGCGCAGTAAAACTGCAAGAATCTGCGGATGGACGCCCCCATCGACCTTGATGCGATCGACCGCCGCATCCTGCGCGCACTGCAGGCCGACGGGCGGCTGACGTACGACGCGCTGGCGGCGCAGGCTGGCCTGTCGTCGTCTGCGGTGCTGCGGCGCGTACGCCGGCTGGAGGAATCGGGCGTCATCGCCTCGTACGTCGCCCTCGTGGCGCCCGAGCGCATCGGCCTGGGCCTGACGGCCTACATCAACGTCAGGCTGGAAAAGCAGACCGACAACCCGCTGCGCAACCCGCGCGACCTGTTCCGCGCCGCCGTTCAGACCTGGCCCGAGGTCGTGGAGTGCGCCGCGCTGACCGGCGAGATGGACTATCTGCTGCGCGTGCTGGTGCAGGACATGCAGCACTACGCCCGCTTCATCAGCGACACGCTGCTGATGCATCCCAGCGTGCAGGACTGCAAGACCAGCTTCGTGCTGGAGCGGCTGAAGAACACGACCGCAGTGCCAGTCTAGGGGGGGGCTCGAACCTTAGCTGCCAAGGTCGGAACCCACCGGCCATGGCACCCACCCCGCTGCTGCACCGCAACCCCCGCCTGCACCGTTACGCCCGCGCGCTGCGGCGCAACCCGGAGGACGCCGACGACCTCGTGCAGGACACGCTCGAACGCGCCTGGACGCGCGCCGCGCTCTGGCAAGGCGTGGGCGACATGCGCGGCTGGCTGTTCAGCATCATGCACAACCTGCACGTCGACGCACTGCGCCGCGGCCACCTTGATCTGGTCGATCTGTTCGACGCCGTGCCCGACATCCCGGTCGCGCCCTCGCAAGACCAGTGGTTGGCGCTGCGCGATCTTGACGTCGCGCTGGCCGCGCTGCCCGCCGAGCAGCGCCAGGTGCTGCTCCTCGTCGCGCTCGAGGGCATGGCCTACGCCGAGATCACTGGCGCGTTGGGCATCCCCATCGGCACCGTCATGTCACGCCTGTCGCGTGGCCGCGAGCGCCTGCGCGCGCTGCTGGCGGCTCGTGCGCACGAACTTCCCGCCTAGGCCCCACAGCCATCGCCCCGACTGTTTTCCAACCTTTTCATCCGGCCTCTACACGGCCTTCACCAGGAGACTTATTCATGCGCCTTCTCGCTTCTGCCACCGCTGCGCTCGCCCTGATCGGCTCGCCGCTCGTCACCCATGCCCTCGGCGTCACCGACGCGCAAGGGGACTTCCTCGCCACCTTCGCCGGCAGCCACGCCAGCACGGACCTCGACGTCGTCTCCGCCAACGTCTTCTACAACGCCGGTACTGACGCCTTCACGCTGACGGCCACCATGGACGGCAATGTCGGCAGCACGGCCACCGGCGTTTACGTCTGGGGTGTCAACCGCGGTGGCGGCACCGCGACCTTCGGTGCGAGCCTGGGCCTCGACAAGGTGCTGTTCGACCGCGTCATCCTCGTGCGGGCGGACGGCACGGGCAACGTGGGCAACACCCTGCTGCCGACCGGCGCAGTCACGGTCAGCGGCAAGACGATCACCGCCGTCGTCAGCGCGGGCCTGTTGCCCGGCAACGGCTTCGCGAACAAGCTCGACTACGGCTGGAATCTGTGGCCGCGCGACCTGGCGTTTGCTGCGAGCGGCGTCGGCGCCATCTCCGACTTCGCCCCCAACAACGCCACCTTCACGGCAACGGCGGTGCCCGAGCCGGCCACGGCCATGCTCAGCATGCTGGGCATCGCCGGCCTGCTGGCCTGGCGGCGCGTCAGTCGAACTCGTGAAGTAGCTTGAGCGCGTGTGACTCGCCGAGGTTCAGCAACTCGGCGATGTCATGCAGGTCGTCCGGCACGCCGGCGTCGTCCCAGCCGCGGGCGGTGTGCCGCGCCAGCCGCACGGCGAGATGCACGCAGCGGACCTGCGGGTCCCGCTCGTGTTTGTCGTTCGTGATGCGCATCAGCAGTTCGGGCAGGTGCCAGCGCTTCATCAGCGCCTGCTCGAGATCGGCCAGCTCGATGCCCAGCACCTGGCGCTGGGCCGCGGCGCTGCGCAGCGTGCGGTCTGCGTCCTGCAGCGCGGCGATCCTGTGCGCCAGGTCCGGCGCATGAACCCAGAGCAGCATCTCGGCAAAGTCGTGCAGCAGCGCGGCGCTGTGGATGACGGCCGCGTCGGGGTCGGCCCGGTGGGCGGCGAAGGCCAGCGCATAACGTGATGCCCGCTCGGCGCGCTGCATGACGCGGGACAGGCCCAGCAGTGCCTCCTCGTGGTCGGCGAGGACCTCTTCCATCGTCGGCTGCGGGCCGAAATCGCGGAAGAAGGGCGTGATGCCCATGAGCACCAGCGCGGCCGTGACCGTCTCGGGGTCGGCCTCGTAGCGGCTGCTGCGGCCGCGCCTGAGTTCGCTGGCATGGGCCAGCACCTTCAGCGACATCAGCGGGTCGGCGGCAATCATTTCGCCCAGGCCGTTGGCGTCGACGTCGTCTTCGGTCGCGCGCATCTGCTCCAGCGATTCGGCCGTCTCCGTCAGCACCGGGATCTCGGCCTGCGCGAAGGCGTCCACCCAGGCTTCGAGGCTGGGCAGGGGCGAGGTGAGGCGCAGGCGGTCGGACATGACTCGGATGCTAGGCCGGTGCGGGGCCCCATGCTCGTCGCATGAAGCCCCGGTTGGCGCATCAATTCACAGCCTGCGGATGCCGTCCAGCTGCGCCATCAACTGGCCGTCGACGTACAACGCCCCTTCGGGTGCGCCAGCCTCGGCATAGAACTCCAGCTGCTGGTGGCGGGCGCGGCGCCGGCGGTAGGCCGGCGAGAACACCAGCCGGACGGCGCGCGCGGCGCGTTTGATGCGGGCCCAGCGGCGGGCCCAGGCATCGTGGGTTTCGGCGGCGTCGGGGCCGCGCAACTCGATCAATCTCATGAGGGTCTCCTTGGCACCTGGCCGGCCCTCATGACATGGATGAGAGGGCGAGCGGTGCCTGTGTGTCAGGGGCTTTCGTCCGGGAAGCGGTCGCGCAGCAGTCGTCGCAGTTCGAGGCGTGCCTGCTGGCGCTGGGCGTGGGCATCGTTCGGGCTCTGATGCCGGCCGGCCTGGCGTTTGAGGGCCGGCGCGACGAGCGGATTGCGTGGCTTGGGCGCGTTGATGCGCATCGGGCGGGGCGAGGTGAACTGGGGCATGAAGGGCTCCGGTGGGTGCCGCGAAAGGCGGCGGGCAATGCAGCGGCTCGACCCGGGTGGGCCTGGCGTTCGCGACAGAAGGAGGGGATGCGCGGGGCCTGCGCTCGAGGCAGGCGGGCCGTGCGGTCAGGGGCTCTGGAGTAGCAGCGTCGCCGTGATGCCGAAGTCGGCAAGCATCACAACTTGCGCAAATGATAAACAAACGTTTCTCATGCGCAAGCAGCTTTTATCCAACATCCCTAACCTGGAGGGGTGCTGGCATCCGATGCAGGAGGTACCGAAGAATCAGCGTTTCTTCGGCTTGAGCGGCTCGATGCGCGACTGCAGCTTGCGCCATTCATCCAGCTCGGCCTGCGGGCCGGGCACGGCTGGCCTGGGCGCCGGGGCCGGCGTCGCGGCGGTGGGCGTGAGCACTTCGCCGAGCAGGTCCAGCAGCCGCGCGCGGGCGCGCTGAGGATGGCGGCGGTAGTAGGTCAGCACCAGGCCGATGATGAAGCGCTCGTCGTCGTCCCGGGGCAGGCTGGGCGAAGCTTCTTCATGGGATGCGGCCGCGCTGGCCGGTGAAGCCACCTTGACAGCGGGCACACCGTGATCGATGTCCAGCCAGCCGGGCGGCTTGTGGCAGAGCTGCTCGAACTGGCGCGCCAGCCGCTCGCCGATCTGGCGCGAGCGGCCCTTGATCTGACTCCAGTAGCTGGGCTGGATCTGCAGCCGCTCGGCAAAACGCCCTTCCAGGCCACGCAAAGTGGCGGCATCGGGGTGCTTGATGGTGGCGCTGACGAACTCTTCGAACAGGCGCAGCGCGTTGTCCAATCGGATCTGCGCGACGTCTCTGGAGGCGCTGGGCATGGGCGGCAATGATAAAGGGGTGTTGACCTGCGGATCACCGTAGGCGCATTCCCACCCGATGGCGCCGGCGTTTCCTATGGCCGGGCCGAAACCTGCCGCCCATATTGGGGTTTTCAACCCCAGGAGATGCTCATGCCGACTGCAGACAAGACGCTCGTTGCGCTGGAAAAGAAGTTCTGGCAATCGATGGTGGACGAGGACACCGACACCGCCCTTTCGCTGCTGCACGAACCTGCGCTCATGGTGAGTTCACAGGGTGCCATGCAGTTCGGCCATGCCGAGTACCGCGAGATGGCCGAGACGGGCAGCATGGTCATCAAGTCATTCGAACTGAGCGACATGAACGTCATCTTCCCGAATGACGACACCGCGCTGCTGACCTATCGCGTGCGCCAGGCGATGGCCGGGCGCGGCGAGGACGAGTCGGAGGCCGTCGAGCAGGTGATGGCCGACTCTTCCGTGTGGACGCGCAAGGACGGCGAATGGCGCTGCGTGATGCATACCGAGACCGAGGTGGAGAGCGCGGACGACGAGGACGACGAGGGCGGCGACGAGTAGGAGGAGGACCCCGGCGTCAGTCGCTGTCGTCGTGGGCCTGGTAGGCGCCGACGAGCGCCGCCTGCGTGTTCGGCGGTACCGCCTCGTAATGCGACAGCACCAGCGTGTACCGCCCTTCGCCCGCTGTCATCGCGTTCAGCCGCGTCTGGTAGCTGGCCAGCTCGGCCAGCGGTGCCAGGCCTTGCACGATGAGGCTGCCCGGCACCGCGGCGCGCGTGCCGTTGATCTGGCCGCGGCGTGCGGCCAGGTCGCCGGTGATGTCGCCGATGCCGTGCTCCGGTGCAGTGATCTCGACCTGCACGATCGGTTCCAGCACCAGGGGCCTTGCCTCGCGCACGGCCTCGATCAGCGCGCGCCGGCCGGCGGTGACGAACGCAATCTCCTTGCTGTCCACCGAGTGGTGCTTGCCGTCATAGACCGTCACGCGCAGGTCCACCAGCGGATAGCCGGCAATGACGCCGCTGGCCAGTGCGGAGCGCACGCCCTTTTCCACCGCCGGCATGAACTGGCCCGGGATCGTGCCGCCCTTGACCGCGTCGACGAACTCGAAGCCCGCGCCGCGCGCCAGCGGCTCGACGCGCAGATACACCTCGCCGAACTGTCCCGCGCCGCCGCTCTGCTTCTTGTGGCGGTAGTGGCCTTCGGCGGGAGTGGAAATGGTTTCCCGGTAGGCGATGCGCGGCGGCTCGGTGACGACCTCGCCCTTGTAGAGCTCGCGCAGCCGCTCCAGCAGCAGGCGCAGGTGCAGCTCACCGAGGCCGAAGACCAGCGTCTGATGCGTCTCACCGGCCTGCTCGATGCGCAGGCACGGGTCTTCATCCACCAGCCGGGCCAGCACCTCCCAGAGTTTCTGCTCGTCCCCGCGCCGCGCCGGGCTGATAGCCAGGCCGTGCACGGGCGTGGGGAAGCCCAGCGGCTTCAGGTGGATGTGCTCATCTTCCTGGGCGTCGTGCAGCACCGCGTCAAAGGCGAGATCGTCCACCTTGGCGATGGCGCACAGGTCGCCCGGCAGCGCCTCGTCGATGTCGACGTGTTTGGCGCCCTGGAGCATGAACAGGTGGCCGACGCGAATGCGCTTGCGCGCATGGCCGACGAACAGCAGGCTGCCCTTGGCGACGCGGCCCTGGTGCACGCGCATGACGCCCATCCTGCCGAGGTAGGGGTCGGCGACGATCTTGAAGACATGGGCCAGCACATGGCCGGCGTGATCTGGTCGGGCGGGGTAGGGCTGCGGCGTCGCGCTCTTGCCTTCGAGGAACGGCGGCGGGTTGCCCTCGGCCGGGTTGGGCATCAGCAGCTCGATGGCGGACAGCAGTTCGCCGATGCCGGCGCCCGTCCTGGCCGAGCAGAAGCACACCGGAATCAGGTGGCCCTGGCGCAGCGCTTCTTCCAGCGGTGCATGCAGCTCGCGCGGGTCGATGTCGCCGTCGCTCAGATAGCGGTCGACGAAGGCCGCATCCACTTCCACGACCTGCTCCACGAGTGCCCGGTGCGCCTCGGCCACGGACGAAAAATCCGCGTCGCCGCCGACCTCGGCGGACGCTGCGAAGAAGCAGTCCGCCACACGCTGGCAGCGGTCGGCGGGAAGGTTCAGCGGCAGGCATTCCCGGCCGAAGACCTCGCGGATCTGCGCCAGCAGCGCCGGCAGATCCACGTCCGGCGCGTCGATCTTGTTGACGACGATGAGCCGCGCCAGGCCGCGCTCGCCGGCAGCCGTCAACAGTCGCTGGGCCATCAGCTCGATGCCGGCCTGCGCGTTGATGACGACGATCGCCGTGTCCGCCGCCTCCAGCGCGGGCAGGGCCTGGCCGACGAAGTCGGGCGCGCCGGGCGTGTCGATGGCATGCACGCGGATGCCTCCATGCGTGAAGTGGGCGAGGCTGGATTGCAGGGAGTGGCCGAGGCGCTTCTCGAGCGGGTCGTGGTCGGAGACCGTGCTGCCGCGCTCGATGCTGCCCGCCTGCGGGATGACGCCGGCATGCGCCAGCAGTGCATCCAGCAGCAGCGTCTTGCCGGCTGCGGCCGGGCCGACCAGCGCCACCGTGCGGATGGCGCTCACTCTTGAATCCAGGCTCTCGCTCATCGGACTCTCCTCGTGGGGCGCCCAGCGTAGAAGAACGACGGCCCAGCGGCAAGCGCAGAATCTTGGCGATGCACGCACGACTCCCCGCCTTGATGTTCGCCCTGCTGGCCCTGCAGTCACCGGCAGCGCACGCCCAGTCAGATGACCTGCAGGCCATGCTCGCCGAGGTCAGCCCGGCGCGCATCGAGGCACGCATCCGCAAGCTGGTGAGCTTCGGCACGCGGCACACGCTGTCCGACATCGCGTCGGAGACACGCGGCATCGGCGCCGCCCGGCGCTGGATCACGGCCGAACTGTCGGCCTGCTCCCGCGCCGCCGGCGGGCGGATGCAGGTGGAGGAACAGAGCTTCATCGAGCCGGCCGGCAACCGGGTGCCGCAGGCGACGGAGCTGGTGAACGTCGTCGCGACGCTGCCGGGGCGGGGCGCCAGCAAGGGGCGGACGCTGGTCGTCAGCGGCCACTACGACTCGCGCAACAGCGATGTGATGGACGCACTGGGCGAAGCACCCGGCGCCAACGACGATGCGTCGGGCACGGCGGCGGTCATGGAGCTGGCCTGCGTCATGGCGAAGCGGCAGTTCGACGCGACCCTGGTCTTCATGGCCGTGCCGGGCGAGGAGCAGGGCCTGCTCGGCGCCGCCCAGTGGGCCCGCGAGGCGCGCGCCGCCGGCACGAACGTGGAAGCCATGATCACCAACGACATCGTCGGCAGCTCGCGCGGCGATGCCGGCCAGCACGACCCGAGGCGCCTGCGCCTGTTCGCCGACGGGCTGGACCCGCTGCTGCGCCTGCTGATGA
>SEEY01000208.1 GCA_004211235.1 Rubrivivax sp. | reverse complement strand
CACGGCGGCCTCGACGAAATGCGCGCCGAAGGTGGACTGCTGGAAGCGCTTGTCGAGGTCGCCGTGGACGCCTTCACCGGCGAGATCCGCGTGCGCCGCATGCTGGCCGTCTGCGCGGCGGGCCGCATCATCAACCCGACGTCGGCGCGCAGCCAGGTCATCGGCGCGATGACCATGGGTGTCGGCGCCGCGCTGATGGAGGAACTGCACGTGGACCACCGCCGCGGCTTCTTCGTCAACCACGACCTCGCGGGCTACGAGGTGCCGGTGCATGCCGACATCCCGCACCAGGACGTCGTCTTCCTCGACGAGGTGGACCCGACGTCCTCGCCGATGAAGGCCAAGGGGGTGGGCGAGCTGGGCATCTGCGGCGTGGCCGCTGCCGTGGCGAACGCGGTCTACAACGCGACCGGCGTGCGCGTGCGGGACTACCCGCTCACGCTGGACAAGCTGCTGGCTGGGCTGCCTTCGGTGGCGTGACGGGCGCAGCGCTGGCCCGCTCGCGGCTGGCGATGTGCTCGACGATGAAGGCCGCATCGCGGGCGACGCCCGAGAAGCGGCCCGAGCCCCAGGTGTGCAGCCAGGGCAGGCCGACGAAGTAGAGGCCGGGCACCTGCGTGACGCCGCGCTCATGCACCGGATGGCCGCGGCCGCTGAAGACGGGCGCGTCCAGCCAGCGGAAGTCCGGCGCGAAGCCGATGCACCAGATGACGGACGTGATGCCCGCCTCGCTCAGTGACAGCTCGGTGCGCTCCTCGGCCGGCTCCCACACCGGCGTGTAGACACTGGCCGGCGGCGCCGCGATGCCGCGCTCGGCGATGTGGCGGTCGATGGACGCGTTGATGCCGTTGTAGGTTCTGTCGGCCTGGTCGAGCGTCGTCTTCAAGCCCGGCGCGAACTGCAGCACGTCGCCGGCCAGGCCGTGCAGCACGCCGTAGAGCTGCATGCCTTCCTTCGCGAAGCGGCGCAGGTCGATGTCCCGCCCGCCGTCTCGGCCGGTGACGTAGTGGTTGGTGTTGTCGCGCACGCCTTCGCGCAGCGGATGCTGGCTGACCGGCATGTCGTAGTAGCCCATGTCGGCCAGCCAGTCGACCACGTCGCGGCCACGGTAGAAGCGTGCGCAGCGCGGCGCTTCGCCGACGGCGAGCACCACCTCGCGGCCCGCCAGGTGCAGGTCCTCAGCGATCTGCGCGCCGCTCTGGCCCGAGCCCACGACGAGCACCTTGCCGGGCGGCAGTTGCGCGGCGCTGCGGTAGTCCGCCGAATGGATCTGTTTCACGTGGCCGGGCAGCCGCTCGGCCAGGCGCGGAATGATGGGCTGGTGATAGCCGCCGGAGGCGACGACGACCTGCGCCGCGCGGTACTCGGCATCGTTCGTCGTGACGAGGAAGCCGCCGCCTTGCGACAGTGGCAGCGGCTTCACCCGCTCCACCGTCACGCCCTCGCGCAGCGGCGCATTCACGCGCGCCTTGAAGCCGTCGAGATAGGCCACGATCTCGTGCTTGCGCATGAAGCCGTGCGGTTCGGCGCCGGCGTAGGCGTGGCCCGGCAGCGCGCATTGCCAGTTGGGGGTCACGAGGCAGAAGTTGTCCCAGCGCTGCGTGGCCCAGGCGTGCATGGCGCGGTGCTTTTCCAGCACGAGATGGTCGACGCCGTGCTGCTGCAGATAGTGGCTGATGGACAGGCCGGCCTGGCCGCCGCCGACGACGATGACCGGGTGGTCGAAAGCTTGAACGTGGGACATGGGAGCCTCTCAGGCAGGAGTGAAGCCGAGCACGCGCACGCGGGCGTCGGGTTGCTCGGCGAAGGTGGCGGCCCGGGCCGCGGAGTCGGCCAGCTGGTCGCTGGCGCGGGAACAGGTAAAGCCGAACTTGGCCTGCACGCGCTCGTTGGCAATGCGGGTGGCCTCATGGAGGCGAGCCAGAAAATCATCGACGGCGTAGTCCTGGCCGGCCTGCAGGAAGTCCTGGATGGCGAGGGACGGGGAATAGCTCAGGCTCTCGCTGGCATCGGGCCAGCGCAGGCGGTAGTGGAGGGCGGGCATGGTGGGTTCAGGGGTCAGGTGAGGGCGACTTCGGCCGGCCGCGCCAGCGCGGCGAGCGTGCGGCGGTACCAGTCGGCATGCAGGGTGGCGCTGCGTTGCCAGCTGTGGCTCTCGCAGACGGCGGGTGTGTCGTGAAGCTTGGGCATGGCGGCGGCTTCACCCAGCCCCGTGGCAATCGAGGCGACGTCTTCGGGGTCGCACCAGGCGACGCCGGGCGTGTCCGCCAGATGCTCCGTGAACGGCTGGCGGTTGGATACGAGCACAGGTGTGCCGCAGGCCAGCGCCTCCAGCGCCGCCAGGCCGAAGCCCTCCACCAGCGACGGCATGGCCAGCAGCGTGGCGCGGCGCATCAACATGGGCAATGCGTGATCGGGCAGCGGCCCGGTGCGCAGCACCTCGTTGCCTTCCACCAGGCCGTGGCTGCGCAGCGCGTCGCTCCATTCGAGGCGGGCGGCGCTGTGGTCCAGCATGCTGGCGCCGCCGGCGACGACGAGGCGTGCGTCGCGCCAGTGCGCATCGCTCGCGCGCAGGTGGGCGAAGGCATGCAGCAACCGTACGGTGTTCTTGCGCGCCTCGACACCGCCGACCAGCAGGCACACCGGGCCGGTGACCGTTGGCAGGCCGAGCGCTTGCAGGCGCGCCGACTCGCCCGGCACAGCTGCAGGATTGAAGCGTGCCAGGTCCACGCCGTTGAACATGCGCTCGGCCTTGACGCCGTACACGTCGCTGAAATGCGCGCACCAGCTGCCGCTGACACAGGCCACGCCATCGGCGAAACGCCAGGCGCGCTCCTGCCAGCGGTTCAGGAGGTCGTCGTCGAAGTGATCGAGGTGATGGACCGTGCGCAGGCAGGGCGGTAGCCGAACACCTTGCTCGCGCAGCTGGGCCAGCGCGTTCCCGCTCAGGCTGTCCTGGGCATGCACGAGGTCGAAGCGGCCTTCGTCCATATCAGCCAGCAGCGGCGGGAGCGCCTGCACCAGCGCGGCGATGCGCTGCCGCACCTGCTCGACGAGGCCGCCGCTCAAGGCCGGCAGGCGGATCAGTTCGACCGGCACGTCGACCGCGCGGAACAACTGCTCGCCCGGCTCGGCCGAGGCGATCACCGTGACGTGATGGCCGAGCCGCGCGAGCTGATGCGCCAGTTCCAGCGTGTGGATGACGCCGCCGCGCGGGCGCACGGAATGCGTGAGCAGGGCGATGCGCATCATGCGGCGCACCTCCCGGCCTGGGGTGCGACGCCGGCGCCGATGAAAGGCGAGTCGGCGAGGTCCCAGAGCGTCGTGGCCTGCTGGCCGAGCCGCAGTTCCAGCCGGGTGCCGGGCACGACGGTGCCGATGTCCGCGCAGGCGATGCCGCGGGCCTCGAAGCGGCGCATGACGGCCTGCGCGTTGTGCTCGCGAACGCTCAGCACAAAGCCGAAGCTTGGGAAAGCGCTGAGCCAGTGCAACTGCGCGGCGACGGACGGCGGCGCGTCGTCAAGCCAGACGGGCGAACCGTGTGGCCGCGGCAGGCGCGCGAGGTCGATGTGCGCGCCGACGCCCGAGCATTCCAGCAGCATCAGCAGCGTGCCGAGGGCGCCGGCCATGCTGATGTCCTTGCCGGCGTCGCACAGGCCGGTCTCGGCCAGCCGCGGCAGCAGTTCGAGGTCGTCACGCAGGCGTGCCGCCGGTGCGTCGGTGGACGCGTTCCAGAAGGGCTGGTCGTCCTGCCAGCGGCCGCGCAGGTCGACGGCCATCAGCAGCCGGTCACCCTCGCGGGCGGCAAAGCTGCTGATGAGGCGATTGGCCCGGCCCATCACCGCCACGGCCAGCTGCCCGCTGCGGCCCTGCAGGTTGGTGTGGCCGCCCACGAGCGGCACACCGTAGCGCTCGCAGGCCGCGCGCATGCCGGCCAGCACCTGGCCGGCGGTGTCCTGCTCGGCGGCCCACAGCGCATCGACAACGGCCATCGCACGGCCGCCCATCGCCGCGATGTCGCTGAGGTTGACCATCACGCCGCTGTAGCCGGCGAACCAGGGCATGGCCTTGACGAAGTCCTGCATCAGCCCTTCGATGGCGAACAGCAGGTGGCCGCCGCTGCCGTCGGGCAGCACGGCGCAGTCGTCGCCGTTCGGCACACTGGTCCCGCTCGGGGCGATCTGCGGCAGCACCGCGGCGATGTCGCGCTTGTGGCGAAAGCCCCGGCCCTCGCGCAGGCCGTGGGCGAGTTGCTCGATGTGGTTCATGACGGCAGCCCTCCGGTCAGCACGAAGCCGGCGTAGGGCGTGGCGCAGGGCGGGTAGTGGGCCAGGTCGGCGCGCATCAGCGCGTGGGGATGGCCGTGCAGCAGCCGGGTCTCCAGCACCTGCCAGTGCAGCCGCTCGAACAGCGGCACGTTCTGCGCCTGCACGTGGGCGAGGAAGTCCTCGCAACCCAGCGCATGGGCGCTCGTCACGGCCAGCCGAATCAGGCTGCTGCCGAGCCTGCGGTGCTGGCGCCAGTCGCGCTGCACGGCCAGCCGCGAGCCCCACCAGACGCCGGGTGCGGCGCGGTGGATGCGCACGGTGCCCACCAGCTCGTCGGCCTGCCCTGCCAGGCAGGACAGCGCGACGAGGTTGCGCGTCGTGGGTTCGTTGCGGTCGATGTCGTCGCGGTCGTCGGCCACAAACAGCGCCTGCTCATCGCAGAACACCTGTCGCCGCAGCGCGTAGGCCTGGCGGTCCATCCAGGGGTCGCTGGCCCACTGGATGCGGAACTCGGGCTCCGCTCGATCCGCCAGGTCGCACCAGGGGGTGATCGCTTGGGGGTGGGGTTGAGCGTGCAGGGCAGTCATGACGATCTCCCGGTCAGGCGGCTAACGCTGGCGTCTCGTAGCGCGACAGCGTCGAGCAGGCCGCGCACTTGCCGCAGCCGGCCTTGATGTCCGAGGCCTTCAAACCCGCCGCGGCGGTGCGCGCGCCCAGCGGCTCCAGCACGCTGCGCATGAACTCACTGCCGGGTGCCGGGTGGTCTTCCAGCGGCGTGCCGCTGATCGGCACGAAGGGCACGACGAAGGGGTAGACGCCGAGCGCCAGCAGCCGGTCGGCGGTGCTCAGGATCAGCTCGGCGCTGTCGCCCAGGCCGGCCAGCAGATAGGTGCTGACCTGGCCGCGGCCGAACACGTCCACGGCCGCGGCGAACGCATCCCAGTAGCGGGCCATGGGCACCTCGGCCTTGCCGGGCAGGATCTGGCGGCGCAGCTCGTCGCCGATGACTTCGAGGTGCATGCCGAGCGTGTCGACGCCCGCGTCCTTCAGCCGGCGGAACCAGGCGTCGTCGTCCGGCGGCTCGCACTGCGCCTGCAGCGGCAGGTCCACGGCCGCGCGGATGGCTGCGGCGCTGTCGCACAAGACGCGCGCGCCGCGGTCCGCGCCGGGCGGCGTGCCGGTGGTCATCACCATGTGCTTCACGCCGTCCAGTTCGACGGCGGCGCGGGCCACCTCGGCGAGTTGCGTCGGCGTCTTGTGCGCGATGGTGCGGCCGGCGGCGAGCGACTGGCCGATGGCGCAGAAGCGGCAGGCCTTGCGCCGGCTCTCGTAGCGGATGCAGGTCTGCAGCACGGTGGTGGCCAGCACGTCCGCGCCGTGCAGCGTGGCGATGTGCGAATAGGGAATGCCGTCTTCCGTCTGCAGCCCGTAGAAGCGTGGCTGGCGCGGGAAGGCGATGCTGGCGATGGGGATGTTGCCGCGCCTGAGCACGCTGCGGCCGTCGGCGCCGGGCGCGTCGGCGATGAAGGGCGAGCTGAAGGCGCTGTGCGTGTGCACCGGCACCATCAGCGTGATGCCGTCGACCGTCACGGCCTTGTGGTCCGACGGGCCGGCGCCGCCGCGGCGGCTGGGGGCGCCGGCACCGGGGTCCTGCAGCCGCAACCCGCGGGACTGCAGCTCCGTCATCAGCGCGCGGCTGGGCTCGGGGAGGGCATCAATCATGGTCGGCTCCTTGGAATGCCGGCAAGGCCAGCGGCTCGGCGGCGGGGCTGAGCGGGCGCGTGGTGCTGGCGGTGTCGCGGCAGATGGCCAGGCTGAGCAGTTCCGGCCGCGCGTAGTGGCCGACCGAATCCATCATGCGTTTGCGCTTGGCGATGAGGGCGAGGTCGAGGTCGGCGATGACGAGGCCTTCGCCTTCGGTAAGCGGCTCGGCGAGGTACTTGCCCTCGGGCGAGACGATGGCCGTGTGGCAGCCGCCGCGCAGGGCACCCTGCAGCTTGTCGTCCGGCGTGATCGAGCGGATCTGCTCGTCATGCAGCCAGCCGGTGGCGTTGACGACGAAGCAGCCCGCCTCCAGCGCGTGGTGGCGGATGGTCACGCCCATCTGTTCGGCAAAGATGGGCCCGACCAGCGAGCCGGGGAACTGCGCGCAGTGGATTTCCTCATGCTCGGCCATCAGCGCATAACGCGCCAACGGGTTGTAGTGCTCCCAGCAGGCCAGCGCGCCGACACGGCCGACGCGCGTGGCCACCGTGCGCAGCCCGGCGCCGTCGCCCTGGCCCCAGACCATGCGCTCGTGGTAGGTCGGCGTGATCTTGCGGCGCTTCAGCAGCAGCGTGCCGTCGGCGTCGAAGATCAGTTGCGTGTTGTAGAGGCTGCCGTGGTCGCGCTCGTTGAGGCCGACCACGACCACCATGCCGGCCTCGCGCGCCGCGGCGGCGATCTGGTCGGTCACCGGGCCGGGCACGGTCGGCGCGCGCTCCATCAGCAGCAGGTGGGCGGGGCCCTGCTGCACCGGCGGCTGCACGAACGAGAAATACGGGTAGTAGGGCAGGAAGGTCTCGGGGAAGACGATCAGCTCCACGCCCTGGCGCGCGGCG
>SEEY01000971.1 GCA_004211235.1 Rubrivivax sp. | reverse complement strand
CCTATAGGGCCACGCTGGATGGAGGAGTCCTTGCGCGACGTCACCGCGCTGGGCGGCTTCACCGTGCTGACCCTGATCGTGGTGGTGGCCACCCTGGCCTTCGCCTTCCACGGCAAGCGCAGGCAGGCCTGGCTGCTGCCGATCGTGGTCGTCGTCGCCCAGCTGTCCAACAGCGTGCTGAAGCTGATCTACGCCCGGCCCAGGCCGGACGTGGTCGCCTACGATTCCTACGTCTATTCCCACAGCTTCCCGTCGGGCCACTCGACCATGGCGGCGGCGACCTTCCTGACCCTGGCCACCCTGATCGCCAGCCTGGAGCCCAAGCGGCGCACCAAGGCGCTGGTCTATATCCTGGCCGCGATCCTCATCGTCGCCATCGGCTTCAGCCGCGTCTATCTCGCCGTCCACTGGCCCACCGACGTGCTGGCGGGCTGGACCCTGGGCTCGGCCTGCGCCATGGGCGGCTGGCTGGCCCTTCGGACGCTGCAGCTGCGCGAGCGCGCTAGATCGCGCTGAGCAGGCGCTCCAGCGTCGCCATGTCCGGCGGCAGGGGGGTCTCGAACCTCAGCATCTCGCCGGTGATCGGATGGCGGAAGCCCAGCACCGAGGCGTGCAGGGCCTGGCGCGCCAGCCCGGCCTCGCGCATGGCGTCGCGCACCGCCACGACCGGCTGGCCCGAGCCGTAGAGCGGGTCGCCCAGGCAGGGGCTGCCCAGGCTGGCCATGTGCACGCGGATCTGGTGGGTGCGGCCGGTCTCCAGCGTGCACGCGATGCGCGCCGCGGCCGGCCGCTCCGCCGGACCGAAGGCCTGCTGCACCACGTAGTGGGTGACCGCCTCGCGGCCCCCCGACTTGATCACCGCCATCTTCTTGCGGTCGGCCAGGGAGCGGCCCAGGCGCGTGGCCACCGTCCCCTTGGGCTCGCGCGGCGCGGCGCGGGTCAGGGCGATATAGACGCGGTCGATGTCGTGCGCCTCGAACAGCACACTCAGCCCCTTGTGCGCCGCGTCCGACTTGGCCGCCACCATGACGCCCGAGGTGTCCTTGTCCAGCCGGTGGACGATGCCCGGCCGCGCCACCCCGCCGATGCCCGAGAGGCTGGCCCCGCAGTGATGCAGCAGCGCGTTGACCAGGGTGCCGCGCTCGCTGCCCGGGGCCGGATGGGCCGCCATGCCGGCCGGCTTGTCGATGACGATCAGGTGCTCGTCCTCGTAGACGACATCGAGTGGGATATCCTGCCCGATCGGATCGGCCGGCTTCGCCGCCGGCATGACCAGCGCGATCGTATCGCCCTCGACCACCTTGCGGCTGCCATCGCTGAAAACGGCGCCGTTGAGGCTGACCCCGCCTTCCTTGATGACCTGCTGCAGACGCGCGCGCGAAATCTCGCCTGCGAGAAGGGCGAGCGCCTTGTCCAGGCGCTGGCCGGCCTGCTCGG
>SEEY01000970.1 GCA_004211235.1 Rubrivivax sp. | reverse complement strand
ATCCAGATCCGCGGCGCAATGGACGCGTCCAGCAGCGCCATCGCGTTGGCCCGCTCCAGGCCCGGCAGCGCCTCGGCGACCAGGGCGCTCTGGGCAGCCACCGCGGGCGGGTCCGGAAAGTGGCTGTAGCGCCAGAGCTGGTCGAACAGCGCCGCATAGGGCCGCTTGTCACGCGTGAAGTTGAAGCCGTCGAGCGCCGGCCGGTAGGTGAAGGCGCGGGTCGCGTCGGGCCGGGCCAGCACGGCGTCGACCGCCTGGCCGCCATCGAAGCCCATCAGGTACTGCAGGCAGGGCTCCTGGCCCGCCCTCGCCTGCGCTACGAGCGGCCAGTCCGCGGCAACGCCCCGCAGCACGACGGGCTCATAGCCCGCCATCACGGCCTGCTCGAAGCGCTCGCGCGTGGCGCCCGCCAGCTCCTTCATCGGCTGCACGGGCTGCTCCCTGGGCCGACGGCCGCCATCAGATCCTCCAGTACCAGCCGGCCTTGTCGAGCACCCAGACGATGACGGCCCACACGGCGACGAAGGCCATGGCGAACGCCAGGGACTGGGCCTGCGGGCCGAGCGCGGCGCCGACCGGCCCGAACACCGTGCCGTAGAGCGGCGCCATCCAGCCGCTGGACGCCAGCACCAGCGTCATCACCCACGCCCCGGCGTAGGCGCCGATGGCGTTGCGCCCGAACGCCTGCCCCACCGCGGGCTGGCCGAGGCGGTCGATCCAGCCGTAGGCCGCGGACAGCGCCACCGCCGCCAGGCCGCCTGCCCACAGCGCGAACGACGGCGTCCACAGCGCCTTGTTCCACGGCAACCAGGCCGACCACCACCAGCCCACCAGGGCCGCGGCAACGCCGGTCAGCAGCACGGCGCGTGGCTGGTCGCGCCGCAACAGGCCGCCGCACAGCAGGCCGAGCAGGGTCGTCGCCACCGCACCCAGCGTGGACAGCAGGCCCTCGGGGTCGAAGGCGATGCCGGTCTGGGGGTTCCATTCATAGGCGAAGCGGCCGAGCACCGCGGTGTCGACGCGCTGCGCCACGCCGCCGATCTTCTCCAGCGTCGGGCTCGTCTGCAGCAGCGCGCCATAGCCGGCGAGCAGCAGCACGAGCAGTGTCCATTGGCCGCGCTGCCGCAGCGCCAGCGCGGACAGGCCCACGACCATGAAGCACAGCCCGATGCGCTGCAGCACCCCCATGACGCGGAACTCGGGAGTCTTCAGCAGCCACCCCGCCAGCGCATGCAAAGCGAGGCCGAGGGCCACGATGCGCAGCCCGCGCCAGACGACGGCCGCGCGCGCCGACGCCAGCGGCCCGCCGCCGTCCACGCGCGGGCCGAGCGACAGCGCTGTGGACACGCCGACGATGAAGAGGAAGAACGGAAAGATCAGGTCCGCCGGGGTGCAGCCATGCCAGGGCGCATGCAGCAGCACCGGGTAGACATGGCC
>SEEY01000207.1 GCA_004211235.1 Rubrivivax sp. | reverse complement strand
CGCCAGGCCGACCAGCTTGCCAACCATGCTTCCGAAGTCGCCCGCGCCGCCGGCCCTGGCGACTTCGGAAGCATGGTTGGCAAGCTGGTCGGCCTGGCGGGCGTTGTCGGCATTGGCCTTGATCTGCGCGGCCATCTGCTCCACGGAAGCGGCAGTCTCCTCCAGGCTTGACGCCTGGCTCTCGGTGCGCGAAGACAGGTCGGCATTACCCTGGGCGATCTCCGCAGCCGCGACATTGAGCTGGTCGCAGCCATTGCGCACGCCCGAGACCATCCGGGCGAGGTTCTGCGTCATGTCGTCGAGCATGGACAGCAGCTGGCCCAGCTCGTCGCGCCCACCGCCTTCCAGGCGTTGCGTCAGGTCCCCGCCCGCCACGGCCCTGACGGCGTCCGAGGCCAGCTGCACCGGGCCGGTGATGGAGCGCGTGATGAGGACGGCCGCGAGCGCTCCGATGAGCAAGGCCACAACCGACACTGCCGCAAAGATCCACAGCACGTGGGTATAGGCGGCCCTTGCCGATTCGGTCGATGTGGCGGCGAGCTTCTCGTTGTAGCCCCACCATGCACCGATGGCCTCGCGAACCGGGGTGAAGGCCGCCCGCGCCGGGCCGAAGGTCAGGTCGCGCGCGGCGGTCTGCCGGGTCGGGTCGGCGGCGCCGTCATCCGAAGCCTTGAGCACCTGGTCCTGCGCTGCCAAATAGCCGTTCAAGCCGTCCCTGACCTTGTTCAGGAAGGCACGATCCTGGTCATCGGCGACCAGTGGCTCGTAGTCCCTGAGCCGCTGCTGCAGATCGCTGCGCGCCTTGGCGATGCGGGCCGACAGCGCCTTCTTCTCCTTGTCGTCGTCGGTGAGGATGTGTTGCTGCTCCAGCCGCCGAGCGTCGGAGACAGCACCGTCAATCTGGTGGATGACGCGCAGCGAAGGCAGGATGTTGTCGGGGTAGTACTCGGCGTAGTAGTTGATGGCCTTCGCCTGCATCGCGCCGATGCCGGCCATCAGCAGGAGCAGCCCGAGCAGGAGCGCAAAGGCCAGTCCGAGCCGGGTTCCAACGCGAAGGTTCTTCAAGGCATCCATGCTGACTCCCGTCGTGGTGCGGACGACTTTGCCCCTTTCGACAACGGCAGGCAACGCATCCAGGGCGCCCTGTCCAGTTCTTGTCAGGTTCGCGCCACTGCCGCCTGGCTTCAGCTTTCGTCGATCAGCTTCTTCAGCGGCGCGGGCAGCGCGTAGCGCGCAAGGTGCTCCCGCGCGACCCAGGTGCCGGGATGCGCCATGCCCTCGGCAGCCTCGGCACGCAGCGTGTGCAGCACCCAGTCAAAATGTGTCAGCGCATGCTGGATGCGCGGCAGTGTCTCCAGCTCGCCACCCGGCAGCGCAGCCCGTGCGCTTTCCTCGTCATCGAACATCGGCAGTGTCCACAGCCCCGCCCACACGCCGGTGGCGGGGCGCTGTTGCAGCAAGACCTGCCCCTCGCGCTCGACCCACAGCCACCAGTTCTCGCGCCGGCCGCGCTTGAGCTTGCGCGTCTTGACCGGGTAGCGCGTCGGGTCGCCCTCGCGCTGGCCACGGCACAACGGCTGCACCGGGCAGATCAGGCAGTCCGGCGAACGCGCCGAACAGACGGTGGCGCCCAGATCCATCAGGCCCTGGGTGTAGCGGTCCACGTCCTTTTCCGGCAGCAGGCCGGTGGCGAGATCCCAGAGCTTCTTCTCGGCCGCGCTGCTGGCCAGATCACCGTCGAATGCCAGCACGCGGGAGAGCACGCGCTTGACGTTGCCGTCGAGGATGGCCACCCGCTCGCCGAAGCAGAAGGCCGCGATGGCCGCCGCCGTGGAGCGGCCGATGCCGGGCAGCGTCTGCAGACCCGCCGCGGTGTTCGGAAACTCGCCGCCATGCAGTTCGGCCACGGCCCTGGCGCAGGCGTGCAGATTGCGGGCACGGCTGTAGTAGCCCAGGCCTGCCCACTGCGCGAGCACCTCGTCCAGCGTGGCTGCCGCCAGGTCCGTCACCTTCGGCCAGCGGCTCAGGAAACGCTCGTAGTAGCCAAGCACCGTGGCCACCTGCGTCTGCTGCAGCATGACCTCGGAGAGCCAGACGCGGTAGGGGTCGCGCGTGTTCTGCCACGGCAGCGTGTGGCGACCGTGCAGGCGCTGCCAGGCGACGACCGTCCTGCCGAAATCTTCCATCAAGCCGTCTGCCTTCATCGCTTCTGGCACTGCGGGCAGAAAAAGGTGGAACGAGCGCCCTGGACGATCCGGCGAATGGGCGTGCCGCAGCGGCGGCAGGGCTCGCCCTCGCGGCCGTAGACCTGCGCCTGCATCTGGAAGCTGCCGGCCACGCCGTGCGCATCGCGGAAGTCGCGCAGCGTCGTGCCGCCGGCCTCCAGCGCCCGGCCGAGCACGGTGCGCACCGCTGCGGCGAGCTTCCCGGCGCGCGGGCGGCTGAGCTTGCCGGCGGGCAGGCGCGGGTCGATGCCGGCCATGAACAGCGCCTCGCAGGCGTAGATGTTGCCGGCACCGACGACGATGTCACCAGCGAGCAGCGCCTGCTTGATCGACACCCGCCGCCCGCTCAGAGCCGCATGCAGATGCAGGCCATCGAAGCGCTCGTCGAAAGGCTCCAGGCCCAGGCCGCCCAGCAGCGTGGCCACCGGCTCGGCTTCCAGCGCCGCACCCCAGACGACGGCGCCGAAGCGGCGCGGGTCGGTCAGGCGCAGCAGGCCGCGATCGGTGTGCAGATCGAAATGGTCGTGCGCGCCGGGCGCTGGCGTGGCCTGCAGGAAGGCCAGCGACCCCGACATGCCCAGGTGCATCAGCAGCCCGCCGGCAGAACCTGTGGACCCAGCGTCGCCTTCCAGCGGCAGCCACAAATATTTACCCCTTCTTTGCACGCTGCCGACTAGGGTGCCGAGCAGCGTTTCGGGGTCCACGCCGATGGGCCAGCGCAGCGGTTTCCCCAGGCGCAGGCCGGTGACCCGGGCGCCGTGGATGGCGGTCGCAAAGCTGCGGCGTGTGACTTCGACTTCGGGCAGCTCGGGCATGGGACGGAAATCATAATCAGCCCCTCGCCCCCGAGGCCCTGGAGTACGAATGCCGTTCAACGTTCGCCGCGCTGCCTGCGCCGCCGCCCTGCTGATGGGCCTGCAAGCTCATGCCCAGGAAGCCTCCACGCCCATGGCGAATTCGGTCATGGATGCGCCGTTGTTCTACCAACTGCTGATCGGCGAGCTGGAACTGAACAGCGGCCAGCCCCTTGTCGCGATCCAGGTCTTGCTGGACGCCGCACGGCGCACCGGCGACGAAGAGCTGTTCGAGCGCGTCGTTCGCATCGCCGTGCAGGAGGGTGCCGGCGACCAGGCGCTCATGGCCGCCCGCGCCTGGGGTGACACGGTGCCCACGTCCTTCAAGGCGCAGCAGACCCTCGTGCAGCTGCTGGCCCTGATGAACAAGCCGGCGGAAACGGCCCAACCGCTGCGCACGCTGCTGCGCCTGGCCCCTGCCGACCAGCGCTCGGGATTCATCGCCTCGCTGCCCCGTCTCTTCCAGCGCGCACCCGACCCCAAGGTCGTGCTCGCCGCACTGGCGCCGGTGCTGCAGGCCCAGACCGGCGAACTCAAGCCCGTGGCCGTCTACGCCGAGGCGCGCCTGGCCATCAATGCCGGCGAGAACGCCCGCGCGCTGGCGCTGACGCGCGAGTTGCAGAAGGCGCTGCCCGATGGCGACGACGCGATGCTGCTGGCCATCGACCTGATGCCCGCCGAGCCGCAGGCCGAGAGCCTGGTCACCGAACGCCTCAAGCTCAGGCCCGACCAGCACGGGCTGCGCCTTGACGAGGGCGCGGGCGTAGGCCTGGCGCAGCGACCGGCCGAGGCGGCGCGCGAGTTCCGCACGCTGACCGAAGTGACGCCCGACAACCCCGCGGGCTGGCTGGCCTTGGGCGCGCTGGAGCTGGACCTCAAGCACCTGCCCGCGGCCGAAGCCGCGCTTCGGGAAGCCGTGAAGCGGCTGGACACGCCGGCCGCCGGCAGCGATGTCGAGATCAAGGCCCGCGCCGACGGCCGCCAGAGCGCCTGGCTCATGCTGTCCCAGGTGGCAGAGCAACGCGGCGACCTGAAGGCCGCCGAGGCCGCGCTGCAGAAGATCGACGGCAACGGCCTGGACGTGCGCTTTCGCCGCGCCAGCCTGCTGGCCCGCCAGGGCAAGCTTGCAGAGGGCCGTCAACTGCTGAAGCCGGCCGCCGATGCCGGCGAGGCCGACACCCGCGCCTCGCTGCTCGCCGAGGCCCAGTTGCTGCGCGAGAACCGCGACTACGCGGGCGCCTTCGCTGCGCTGAAGACCGCGTCCGAGCGCTTCCCGGATGACGTGGACCTGATCTACGAGCAGGCCATGATGAGCGAGAAGCTGGGCCGGCTCGACGAGATGGAAGGCCTGCTGCGCCGTGTCATCGAGATGAAGCCGAGCCACCATCACGCCTACAACGCGCTCGGCTATTCCCTTGCTGATCGCAAGGTCCGCCTGCCCGAGGCGAAGGAGCTCATCGAACGCGCGCTGAAGCTCGCGCCGGGGGAGTCCTTCATCGTCGACAGCATGGGCTGGGTCGAGTTCCGCCTCGGCAACCTGCCCGAGGCCGTGCGGCTGCTGCGCCAGGCCCATGCCAGCCGGCCCGACGCAGAGATCGCCGCTCACCTGGGCGAGGTGCTCTGGGTCAGCGGCGCTCAGGACGAAGCCCGCAGCGTCTTTGCTGCAGCCGCCCAGCGCGAGCCGGGCAACGAGGCCCTGCTTGAAACGCTGGACCGTCTGGGGGTCAAGCTTTGAGGGTCGCAGCGCTGCTGCTCTCGCTGGCGCTGGCTGGTTGCGCGCAACTGCCCAGGGCGCCCGTGGGTGACACCGCCGAAGCCCATCTCAGCGGCCGCCTCAGCGTGTCGGTGGCGGGCACCGTGCACAACCGCGGCACCGGCGGCGCGGCCAGTTTCGAGCTCTTCGGCGATCCGCAGGCCGGCCGGCTGGAGCTGACCTCGCCGCTCGGCACCTTGATCGCCCGCGCGACATGGCGGCCCGGCATGGTGTCGCTGCAGACGCCGGACGGCGAACGCCGCTTCGATGACCTGGACTCGCTGACGCGCGAGATGCTTGGCGAGACCGTGCCGGTCGCCGCGCTGTTCGACTGGCTCAAGGCCCGCCCGTGGCCGGCCGCACCGCATCAGCAGACGGCAAGCGGCTTCGAGCAGCTCGGCTGGCGCATCGAGCCGAAGCTGCCGGCACTCGTCGCCACCCGCGTGGCCGAGCCGGTCGTCACGCTGCGCGCCAGGCTGGATGAAGCGCCATGAAGGCGCTGCACGACCTGGCAGCGCCGGCCAAGCTCAATCTCTTCCTGCATGTCGTCGGCAAACGCGCCGACGGCTATCACCTGCTGCAGTCGGTCTTCGTGCTGATCGACTGGGCGGACACGCTGCACGTCGAAGTGCGCAGCGACGGCAGCTTGAACCGTCACGACGTGCTGGGTGGCGACCTGCCCGCCGACGACCTCTGCCTGCGCGCCGCGCGACTGCTGCAGGCCGAGACCGGCTGCGCACTCGGCGCCGACATCCACCTCGAAAAGCGCCTGCCCGCCGGCGCCGGCATGGGCGGCGGCTCGTCGGACGCCGCTACCACGCTGCTGGCACTGAACCGGCTGTGGGATGTGCGCCTGCCGCTGCCGCGCCTGCTGGCGTTGGGCCTGAAGCTCGGCGCGGACGTGCCCTTCTTCCTGGGCGGCGGCCCGGCCTTCGTCGAGGGCATCGGCGACATCCTGCATCCGCTGACCTTGCCCGAGCAGCGTTTCGCCGTCATCAAGGGCCCGGCCGGGCTGGCGACAACGGACATCTTTTCAAGTGCTCTCTTGGCAAGGAGCGAAAACCTGGCTATAGTCGCGGGCTTTCCCGCCCTGGCTGGAACTGCAGAAAACTTGTGCGAAGGCTTGGGTCCTGACTTCGGTCAAAACGACCTCCAGCCGGCAGCAGAAGCGATCAGCAGTGAAGTGCGAGACGCGTTGGACCTGATGTCGAAGCAATTCGGCAACGCCCGGATGACGGGCTCGGGAGCCGCCGTGTTTTCAGTGCTCGCCTCCACACCGAGCGGGAATGAAAAAGAAGGCAAGGACGACCAGTCCCTGGCGACATTGCTGAAGGCCAGACCTTCAGGATGGACCGGTCGAATCTGCCGCAGTCTGGCTCAACACCCGCTCGCGGGCTGGGCCGGCTGAGAACGGGTCAAGGGGTGCAGCAGCTCTGCTGTGTCCTGTGTAGGGGAGTCGCCAAGTTGGTCAAGGCATCGGATTTTGATTCCGACATGCGAGGGTTCGAGTCCTTCCTCCCCTGCCAAATTCTTTTGATGCTTCGCTGAACCGGCTCTGCTCAGCGAGCCACTGACAGACTCCAGAGGCTCCCAGTGCTGCTCAACACGGTTCTCTTCACCGGCAACGCGAACCCGGTCCTCTCCCAGGAAATCGCCACCCATCTCGGCGTCGAGCTGGGCAAGGCCGTGGTCGGTCGATTCTCGGACGGCGAAGTGACCGTCGAGATTCAGCAGAACGTGCGCGCCCGCGATGTCTTCGTCATCCAGCCCACCTGCGCGCCGACGAACGAGAACCTGATGGAGCTGCTGATCATGGCGGACGCGCTCAAGCGCTCCAGCGCCCGCCGCGTCACCGCCGTCATCCCCTACTACGGCTACGCCCGCCAGGACCGCCGCCCGCGCTCCACGCGCGTGCCGATCTCGGCCAAGGTCGTGGCCAACTGCCTGGAAACCGTGGGCGTCGAGCGCGTGCTGACGATGGACCTGCACGCCGACCAGATCCAGGGCTTCTTCGACATCCCGGTCGACAACATTTACGCGTCGCCCG
>SEEY01000969.1 GCA_004211235.1 Rubrivivax sp. | reverse complement strand
GGCGAGTCGCCCACGGTCAGCATGGAGGAGAACCGCGAGATCATCCGCGTCGCGGTCGAGCATGCCAAGGGCCGCATCCCCGTGCTGGCCGGCACCGGCGCCAATTCAACGGCCGAGGCCATCGAGCTGAGCCGCTATGCCAAGGAGGTCGGCGCGGACTGCACGCTCTCCGACGTGCCCTACTACAACAAGCCGTCGCAGGAAGGCATCTACCAGCACTTCAAGGCCATCGCCGAGGCCGTGGACATCCCCATGATGCTCTACAACGTGCCCGGTCGGACGGTGGCAGATCTCGCTCCCGAGACGGCGCTGCGCTGCGCCAGCCTGCCCGGCGTTTTCGGCGTGAAGGAAGCCACCGGCAACATCGAGCGCGCTGCCTTCCTCATCAAGCATGCGCCCGCGGGCTTTCACATCTACTCCGGCGACGACGGCACCGCGGTGGCGCTGATGCTGCTGGGCGGCCATGGCAACGTCAGCGTGACGGCCAATGTCGCGCCGCGCGAGATGGCCGAGCTGTGCCGACTGGCCCTGGCCGGCGACGCGGTCGAGGCCCGCAAGATCCACCTGCGGCTGCTCGGCCTTCACAAGCAGTTGTTCTGCGAGCCCAGCCCCGGCCCGGCCAAGTGGGCGCTGTCGCGTCTGGGCCGTTGCGGCGCCGCGCTGCGCCTGCCCATCACACCGCTGACGAGCGCCGGCCAGGCCAGCGTCGGCCAGGCGATGGTCGAGGCAGGTCTGCTCTAATGCGCGGCTGCGCCGGCGCTGCCCGGCGCCCCAGTTCCCCGGAGATTTCCAGCGTGACGTCCGTTTCCACGATTCGCCCGATTTGCTCACTTCGCCCCTCGGCGACCCGCCTGGCCTGCACGGCCCTTGTCCTGTCGCTTGCGGGCTGCGGCACGCTCGACAACATGTTCTCGTCGGACAAGGTCGACTACCGCACCCAGGCCAAGCAGACCGGCGGCCTGGACGTCCCGCCCGATCTCACCCAACTCGCCAAGGACAGCCGCGCCCAGGTGCAGGGCGGCTCGATCACCGCCTCGGCGCTGACCGCCGCGCGGCCCGCCGCCAACGCGCCGGCCGCCATGACGACCACCAGCGTTGCGCTGAACAGCGCCGGCGACGTGCGCCTGGAGCGCAGCGGCACCGACCGCTGGCTGCACACCAATCTGCCGCCCGAGCAGGTGTGGCCGCAGGTGCGCGCCTTCTGGCAAGAGCGCGGCCTGGAGCTCGTGAATGAGCAGCCGCAGCTCGGCATCATGGAGACCAACTGGGCCGAGAACCGCGCCAAGCTGCCGCAGGACTTCATCCGCTCCACCATCGGCCGCGTGTTCGAAGGCCTGTACTCCACCGGTGAGCGCGACATGTACCGCACCCGCGTCGAACGAGGCGCGAACGGCACGGATATCTTCATCAGCCACCGCGGCATGCAGGAGGTCTACACCAC
>SEEY01000968.1 GCA_004211235.1 Rubrivivax sp. | reverse complement strand
GCCGGAACGCGCCATCTTGATGGCAGCGGCCAGCGCATCGACGGCTGGGTCTTGCCCGAACACGACGCTCTTCAGGTCGCGGTCCAGCGTCTTGAGCTTGCTGCGGTCATCGCTGTTGACCGACGCGGGCGGGATGCGCGCGATCTTGGCGACGATGTCTTCCACCTCGACACGCGTGATGGTCTTCTTCTGCTTGCTCTTGGGCAGGATGCGCTGCGCGGCACCGGCCTCGTCAATGACGTCGATGGCCTTGTCCGGCAGGTGGCGGTCGTTGATGTACTTGGCCGACAGCTCCGCCGCCGCCTGCAGCGCGCCCAGCGCGTACTTCACCGAGTGGTGCTCCTCGAAGCGGCTCTTCAGCCCCTTCAGGATCTCGATGGTCTGCTCGACCGAAGGCTCGGGCACGTCGATCTTCTGGAAGCGCCGCGACAGCGCCGCGTCCTTCTCGAAGATGCCGCGGTACTCGGTGAAGGTGGTCGCGCCGATGCACTTCATCTGGCCGCTCGACAGCGCGGGCTTGAGCAGGTTGCTCGCGTCCAGCGTGCCGCCCGACGCCGCACCGGCGCCGATCAGCGTGTGGATTTCATCGATGAACAGCACGGCGTTCGGTTGATCCTTCAGCGCCTTCAGAACTGCCTTCAGGCGCTGTTCGAAATCGCCGCGGTACTTGGTGCCTGCCAGCAGAGCGCCCATGTCGAGCGAGTAGACGACGGAGTCGGCCAGGACCTCGGGCACTTCACCCTCGGTGATGCGCCAGGCCAGGCCCTCGGCGATGGCCGTCTTGCCCACGCCCGCCTCGCCCACCAGCAGCGGGTTGTTCTTGCGCCGGCGGCAGAGCACCTGCACGACGCGCTCGACCTCGGCCTCGCGACCGATCAGCGGATCGATCTTGCCGTCCTTGGCCTGCTGGTTCAGGTTCTGCGTGAACTGCTCCAGCGGCGACGCCTTGGCGCTGCCGCCCTCGCCTTCCTCACGCTCGCCGCCTTCCTGGGCACCGGGCGCCTGGCCCTCCGGGCCCTTGGGCGGCTCGGGGTCGGTCTTCTTGATGCCGTGGGCGATGAAGTTGACGACGTCCAGGCGCGTCACGCCCTGCTGGTGCAGGTAGTAGACGGCGTGGGAATCCTTCTCGCCGAAGATGGCGACCAGCACGTTGGCACCGGTCACTTCCTTCTTGCCACTGCCCGTGCTCTGCACGTGCATGATGGCGCGCTGGATGACGCGCTGGAAGCCGAGCGTGGGCTGGGTGTCCACCTCGTCGCTGCCGCCCACCATCGGCGTGTTTTCCTTGATGAACTGCGTCAGGCTCTTGCGCAGGTCGTCGAGGTTGGCCGCACAGGCGCGCAGCACCTCCGCGGCGCTGGGGTTGTCGAGCAGCGCGAGCAGCAGGTGCTCGACGGTGATGAATTCGTGCCGCTGCTCGACAACCCCAGCGCCGCGGAGGTG
>SEEY01000967.1 GCA_004211235.1 Rubrivivax sp. | reverse complement strand
GTCTACGCGCTCAGCGTGGCGGATTCGATGATCAAGAGCGGCGCGGCGAGCAAGGCCCTCGTCGTCGGCGCCGAGGTGTTCTCGCGCATCCTCGACTTCAAGGACCGCACGACCTGCGTGCTGTTTGGCGACGGCGCCGGCGCCGTCGTGCTGGGCGCCAGCGACGAGCCGGGCATCCTCGCGACCGAGCTGCATGCCGATGCGCGCCACAGCGACATCCTCTGCACCCCCGGCACCGTGTCCGGCGGTCAGGTGCTGGGCTCGCCGCTGCTGAAGATGGACGGGCAGGCCGTTTTCAAGCTCGCGGTCGGCGTGCTGGAGAAGGTGGCGCGCTCGGTGCTCGACAAGGCCGGCATGACCGATGCCGACATCGACTGGCTCATTCCTCATCAGGCCAACATCCGCATCATGCAAGGCACGGCCAAGAAGCTGCGCATGTCGCTGGACAAGCTCATCGTCACCGTCGACGAGCATGGCAACACGTCCGCCGCCTCCGTACCGCTGGCGCTGGATGTCGCGGTGCGCAGCGGTCGCATCCAGCGTGGCCAGACCGTGATGCTGGAAGGCGTCGGCGGCGGTTTCACGTGGGGCGCCGCGCTTCTCAAATATTGATCCCCATCTCGATGACCGCACCGTTTGCCGTTGTTTTCCCGGGCCAGGGCTCGCAGGCCGTCGGCATGCTCGACGCCTGGGGCGACCACCCGGAAGTCCGCCGCACTCTCGAGGAAGCGTCGTCGGCCCTCGGCGAGGACATCGCCGCGCTGATCCACGCCGGCCCCAAGGACCAGCTGGACCTCACCACCAACACCCAGCCGGTCATGCTGACGGCAGGCATCGCGGCCTGGCGCGCCTTCGTCGCCGAGACCGGTGCCACGCCCGTGGCAGCCGCCGGTCACTCGCTGGGCGAATACACCGCCCTGGTCGCCGCCGGCGCGCTGAGTCTGGCCGACGCGTTGCCGCTGGTGCGCTTCCGCGCCCAGGCCATGCAGGAGGCCGTTCCGGTCGGCGTTGGCGCGATGTACGCCATCCTGGGACTGGACGGAGAAGCCGTGCGTGCCGGCTGCGCCCAGGCTGCTGCGGAGACGGGTGAAGCCATCGAGGCGGTCAATTTCAACGATCCCAAGCAGACGGTGATCGCCGGCAGCAAGGCCGGCGCCGAGAAGGCTGCCGAGATCCTGAAGGCCGCGGGCGCCAAGCGCGCTTTGCCGCTGTCGGTGTCGGCGCCGTTCCACTCCAGCCTGATGAAGCCGGCGGCCGAGCGACTGAAGGAGAGGCTGGCGACGGTGCAGTTCCTGCCCGCCGCTTTCCCGGTCATCAACAACATCGACGTGGCCGTCACCGACAACGTCGAGGCGCTGCGCGATGCCCTCTATCGCCAGGCCTTCGGCCCCGTGCGGTGGGTCGAAGTCGTGCAGGCTCTCAAGGGCCGCGGTGTGAACCACGTC
>SEEY01000966.1 GCA_004211235.1 Rubrivivax sp. | reverse complement strand
GCGGGTAGCCGAGAAAGCCGTAGGTCGCGAGTTCGGGGTCGGCAGCGACCTGGTCCTTGTAGCTGGGCATGCGCGCCAGCCAGCTCGAGGGCGTGCACATGGCCAGCAGTGTGAACAGCTCGGCATGCTCGGGCATGCGGCTTTGCAGGAAGAGGGTGCAGCGCTCGGGGTCGATACCGGCGGCGAGCCAGTCGGTGACCATCTCGTAGGCATGGCGCGCCAGCGTCTCGCCGCTGGGCCGCTGGGTGGTGAGCGCATGCCAGTCGGCCACGAAGAAGAAGGCGTCGTGGCTGTCCTGCAGGCGCACCCAGTTCTTGAGGGCGCCGTGGTAGTGGCCGAGATGCAGTGCGCCTGTTGGGCGCATGCCCGACAGCACGCGAGCGCGGGTAAGGACGGGTGTCGTCATGGGGCGCGGATTGTCGTTCAAGGCTTTCGCCCTGCCGATGGGCAGGTGGCTCGCGCCTAAACTGCCGCCCCATGAAAAGGCTGGTCATTCTCATTTCCGGACGAGGCTCCAACATGGAGGCCATCGTGAAGGCCTGTGCGGCCGAGGGCTGGCCGGCCGAGGTGGTGGCCGTCGTCAGCAACCGGCCGGACGCGGGCGGCCTGCAGTTCGCCGCGGCGCGTGGCATTGCCACCGCGGTGGTCGACCACAAGGCGTTTGCGAGCCGCGAGGCATTCGACGCCGAACTGGCCCGCGTCATCGACGGTTTCTCGCCCGACCTCGTGGTGCTCGCCGGCTTCATGCGCATCCTGACGCCGGGCTTCGCGGCCCGCTACGCGCGCCGCATGCTCAACATCCACCCCTCGCTGCTGCCGGCCTTCACCGGCCTGCACACGCACGAGCGGGCGCTGGAAATGGGTTGCAAGGTGGCCGGTGTGACGGTGCATTTCGTCACCGCCGAGCTGGATCACGGCGCCATCGTCATGCAGGCCGTCGTGCCCGTGCAGCGCGGCGACGATGCCCGGGCGCTCTCCGCCCGTGTGCTGGCGGCGGAGCACCGCATCTACCCGCAGGCCGTGCGCTGGTTCGTGGAAGGCGCGCTGGCCTGGGAAGGCGAAGTCGTGCATCACTGCGACGGCGCGGCGCAGCACCTGCTGCTGGACTGAGCGGTGTTGGCAGGGCCGGTCGGGATAATGCCGCGATGCACCCCAACGCCCTGCTGGAGCTGGCCGCCGAGCTGATCGCCGCGGTCAACAAGCTCGACGCGCCGGCCGACGCCACCGTCTCGGCCTTCTTCCGCCACCACAAGAACCTCGGCCAGCGCGAACGCGCGAGCATCGCCGAGACCGTCTACGCGATGCTGCGCGAGCGGCTCAAATTCCAGAACCTCGCTCAGAGCGGTAGCGGCCCGGTGGCCCGGCGCCTGGCCATCCTGGCCTGGCGCGGCAGCCCGACCTTCCTGCGCGGCGCGTTGAGCCCGCAGGAGCAACTGTGGCTGGACC
>SEEY01000965.1 GCA_004211235.1 Rubrivivax sp. | reverse complement strand
AGGCAATCAGATGGGCTCTGGCGTCAGCAGAGCACAAGGAACTGCCAAGCCTCACAGTCTTCACACTGCACACTTACTCAACCCCAGAGCCCGCTCGCCCCATCGCCCCGCGAACCGGGCCACGCGAACCTAGTCTGCGTGCGGGCCGATCCTGGCCTGTCACGGGAGATTGATCGATGAAAGCCTCAGCCATCGTTGCCGCCATCGGGGTCGGCGTGCTCGCCACGGCGCTGGCCAAGCCGGCCAACCTGCCCGGCGGCTGGCTGCAGACCGGGCCGGCCAAGACCTGCGAGGGTCAGGTCGTGCCGGCCAGCGGCGCGCCCAGCCCCAAGGTCTTCAGCATCGACTGCAAGCCGGGCACCGAAGGGTTCTCGACGCTGATGCAGCAGATCGGCAGCGGTGACTACGCGGGCAAGCGCGTGCGACTGACGGCCCAGGTGCGCGGCGAGCAGGCCGGCCCCGGCTGGGGCGGCTTGTGGATGCGCGCCGACAGCGGCCAGCGGCCCGGCACCGCCTTCGACAACATGAACGACCGGCCGCTGCGCGGCAATTTCGGCTGGCAGACGGCCCAGGTCGTGCTCGACATCCCGGCCGATGCAACGACGCTGAGCTTCGGCTTTCTGCTGGAAGGTGCCGGCCAGCTGCAGGCCACCGCCTTCAACCTCGAGGTGGTGCCCGCCACCACGGCCGTCACCGGCAAGGGGCCCATCCAGGTGCTGCCCAGCCAGCCCAGCCACCTGACGCCGCCTTGAGTCGCGCCGCCGCGTCCCTGCGCGCCGACCTGGCCGAGGCCGCCCGTGAGGAAGGCCAGGGCTGGCAACGCCCCGGCCCGCTGCTGGCCGGGCTGCTGGTGTTCGGCCTGGCAGCGCCGTTCTGGCGCCAGCATCCGGCCTGGGCGCTGTCGCTCGGACTGTGGCTGGGTCATGCCGCGAGCGACGGCCTGGCCGGCCTGCTGGCGCGTCGCCTGCCGCCCAGCGTGGGCCTGCCGCTCGCCCTGGCGCTGGGCACGGCACTGGGCTGGGGCGTGGAGCAGGCACTCACGCCGCTGGCGATGAACGCGGAGGCGCGCCTGACGCGCGGCTGGCTGCATGCCACCTTCGGCGCGCTGCTGCTCGGCCTGCCGCTGCTGCAGGGCCTGCGCCGCCTGCGCGCGCTGCGCCGCGTGGAGCAGGACCGCGCCCGCCTGCGCGCCGAGCTGCAGATGCTGCAGGCGCAGATCGAGCCGCATTTCCTGTTCAACACACTGGCCACGCTGCGCAGCTTCATCCGCCAGGGCTCGGACAAATCGCTGCCGCTGCTGGACGCGGTGAGCAGCCTGTTCGACATCGCGCTGACGCGTTCGCGCCAGGCCGAATCGACGCTGGGCCAGACTGCGGCGCGGCTGTGCGCCGATCCGCGCCGACCGACCGCGCGGGCGCGGGCGAGGTGGTGGTCGACCTGACGGCGC
>SEEY01000964.1 GCA_004211235.1 Rubrivivax sp. | reverse complement strand
TGGAGATGGTGCGCATCCTGAAGGAAGGCCACGAGGCCGTTGCCCGCACGGCGCGCCAGATCTTCCCTGCCGCAGAGAAGGCCAGCGACGAGCCCACGGCCGACCTGCTGACGCAGCGCATCACCGTGCACGAGCAAACCGCGTGGATGCTCCGCAGCCTGCTGGAAGAGTGAACGCCGCCTTGGCAGACTGCGCCGTGACGCTCGCTTGAAGAACCATCCCGCGGGCGCTGGCGCCCGGTCCCGCCCTGGCCGCCTGCGTACGGCGCTGCGCCTGGTCCTGAAGACCGCCGCGTGGGCCGTCCTGGCACTGGTCGTCGCCAGCCTGCTGGCACTGGCCTTGGCCGTGCAGGGGTCGCCGCGCTGGCCCGGGCCGGCCAACGTGTCAGCGGGCGACGTTGCGCGGGCGCGCAATTTCCTGCATCGCAACGACCCGCGCCGGCCGGCGGCAGGGCCGCTGCGCACGCTGGTCGCCTCCGAACGGGAGGCCAACCTCATGCTGGACCAGCTGGCCCGGCGCGTCGCACCGGGCGCGTCGGCGCACCTGATGCTGGGCAGCGGCAGCGCCAGCCTGCAGGCCAGCCTGCCGGTGCCGCGCAGCCCCATCGCGGCCTGGCTGAACATCACGGCAACGCTGCACGAGACCACCGGCCTGCCCGCCATCAGCGACTTGAAGGTGGGCCGGCTGCCCGTGCCGGCCTGGCTGGCCGAGTGGCTGCTGCCGGGCCTGGCCGAGCGCCTGCACGCCACGCCCGAGGGCGCGCTGGCGCTGGACATGGTGCGGCGCGTGCGGCTGATGCCGACACAGCTGGAGGTGGTCTATGAATGGGGCGACGACGGCCTGCAGCGCCTGCTCGGCACGCTGCTGCCGCCTGCGGAGCAGGCGCGCCTCACGGCGTATGCCCAGGCCCTGGCCGGCGCGGTGCAGGCGCACGTGTCTGCAGGCGGCGGCGCACCCCTGCCGCTGGAGCGCCTGCTGCCTCCGCTGTTCACACTCGCCAGCCAGCGCAGCACCGGCGACGGCGACGCGCTGGCGGAAAACCGTGCGGCGCTGCTGACGCTGGCGCTGCAGGCCACCGGCCGACGCATGTCCGACCTCGTGCCGGCCATCCAGGCCGCACCGCAGCCGCAGCCGGTGACCGTGACGCTGGCTGGCCGCGACGACTTCGCCCAGCACTTCCTGATCTCCGCCGTGGTGGCGCTGGAGGGCGGCGGGCCGCTGGCGGACGCCATCGGCGTGTACAAGGAAGTGGCTGACCTGCGCCACGGCAGCGGCTTCAGCTTCAACGACATCGCCGCCGACCGCGCCGGCACGCGCTTCGGCCTGCTGGCAAGGCGTGACCCGCGGGCGCTGCAGGACCGGCTGGCGCGCGGCGCCCGCGAGAGCGACTTCATGCCCGACGTGGCCGACCTGCCGGAGTTCCTCGGCCGCCGGGAGTTCCTCGCCAC
>SEEY01000206.1 GCA_004211235.1 Rubrivivax sp. | reverse complement strand
ATGGTGTACGCGACGGCCTCCATCGCCATCCTGTCCTTCATCGTCTGGGCGCACCACATGTTCGCCACCGGCATGCCGGTGACGGGCCAGCTGTTCTTCATGTACGCCACCATGCTGATCGCCGTGCCCACGGCCGTGAAAATCTTCAACTGGATCGCCACCATGTGGAAGGGCGAGATGACGTTCGAGACGCCGATGCTGTTTGCCGTCGGCTTCATCTTCGTGTTCACGATGGGCGGCTTCACCGGCCTGATCCTGGCCATGGCGCCGGTCGACATCCAGCTGCAGGACACCTACTACGTCGTGGCCCACTTCCACTACGTGCTGGTGGCCGGCTCGCTTTATGCGCTCTTCGCGGGCGTGTATTACTGGGGCCCGAAGTGGACCGGCGTCATGTACTCCGAGACACGCGGCAAGATCCACTTCTGGGGCTCGCTGATCGCCTTCAACGTGACCTTCTTCCCGATGCACTTCCTGGGTCTGGCGGGCATGCCGCGCCGCTATGCCGACTACCCGATGCAGTTCACCGACTTCAACCAGGTAGCTTCGATCGGCGCCTTCTGGTTCGGCCTGATGCAGGTGTACTTCTTCCTGTTCGTCGTCGTGCCGATGATGCGCGGCAAGGGTGCCAAGGCATCGCAGAAGCCGTGGGAAGCCGCTGAAGGCCTGGAGTGGGAAGTGCCGTCGCCGGCGCCGTTCCACACCTTCGAGAACCCGCCCAAGCTTGACGTTTCGGCGACCCGGATCATCGGTTGACCCCCATGGCCCAGACGCCTGAACAGCGCAAGAACAACCGTCGGCTGGGCCTGATCCTGCTGTCGATCGCCCTGGTCTTCGGTGTCGGCTTCGTCGCCAAGCTGGTGTTCCTCGGCCACTGACCATGCGCCTGCTTGCCGCCCTGCGCCGCGACAACCGCCAGCTCGTCGGGAAGCTGGCTGTGGTCGTCGCGCTGATGTTCGGCTTCGGCTATGCGCTGGTGCCGCTGTACAAGGCGATCTGCGAGGCCCTGGGCATCAATGTGCTGTCGTTGGCCGAGCGTCAGGCGGCCTATGCCGACAAGGGACTGGCCAACGGCAATGGCCAGGTCGACCTCAGCCGCGAGATCACGGTCGAGTTCGACACGAACGCGCGTGGCCCCTGGGACTTCAAGCCGGCGGTGCGGCACATGACCGTGCACCCCGGCGAGCTGAGCCAGGTCATGTACGAGTTCCGCAACGTCCAGAACCGCACGATGGCCGCGCAGGCGATCCCGAGCTACGCGCCGATGCAGGCCGGCGCGCACTTCAACAAGCTGGAATGCTTCTGCTTCAACGAATACACGTTGCAGCCGGGCGAGAGCAAGCAGTGGCCGGTCGTCTTCGTCGTCGACCCCAAGCTGCCCAAGGACGTCAAGACCATCACCCTGTCCTATACCTTCTTCGAGGTGGCGGGCAAGGGCGGGGTCAAGCTGGGCCAGGCGCCTGCAGCCAAGGGATCGGCGCTGTGAGCAAGCCCGGTCAGGACCTGAAGGACGCCGTGGGCCGAAAGGCCTCCTTCGTTCAGACGATCTCGGCCGTGGCCTGGAGTTTTTTCGGCGTGCGCCGCAGCAAGGACCATGAAAACGACATGGCCAGGCTCAACCCGGTGCACGTCATCATCGCGGGCGTGCTCGGCGCGGCCCTGTTTGTATTGCTGCTGGTGCTGCTGGTCCGTTGGGTCATCGGCAGCGGCGTGGCAGGGGCCTGACGGCCCCGTCCCAACAAGTTCAGAACGAGCGAGTACTAGGAGAACAACATGTCGGTAGCGACTACCCCGGGCAAGACCCCGTACTACTTCGTCCCGGCGCCGTCACGGCATCCGGTGCTGGCCGCCACGGGCCTGTTCTTCGTCATCCTCGGCGCGGGCCAGTGGATCAACGGCCATGAATGGGGCATGTACTCGCTGTTCGGCGGCCTGGCCTTCTGGGCCTTCGTGCTGCAGCAGTGGTTCCGCGAAGCCATCGGCGAGAGCGAGGGCGGCCTCTACAGCGACCGCATCGACGTCTCCTTCCGCTGGAGCATGGGCTGGTTCATCTTCTCGGAGGTGATGTTCTTCGCCGCCTTCTTCGGTGCGCTGTACTGGGCCCGCGTCTACTCGGTGCCGGTGCTGGGCAGCCTGGAGAACGGCCTTCTGTGGCCCGACTTCAAGGCCATCTGGCCGAGCACTGCACCCGGGTTCACCGCGGCCCCCGGCGGCACCGTCGAGGCGTTCAGCACCATGGGCCCCTGGCCCATCCCGACGATCAACACCGCGCTGCTGCTGACCTCGGGTGTCACGCTGACCATCGCCCACCATGCGCTGATCGCCGGCAACCGCGGCAAGACCATCCTGTGGATGTGGATCACCGTGCTGCTCGGTGCCACCTTCCTCGGCTTCCAGGCCTATGAATACCACCACGCCTATGCCGAGCTCAACCTCAAGCTCAGCTCCGGCATCTACGGTTCCACGTTCTTCCTGCTGACCGGCTTCCACGGCTTCCACGTCTGCGTGGGCGCGCTGATGCTGCTGTTCATCACCATCCGCCTGATGAAGGGCCACTTCACGCCCGAGCACCACTTCGGCTTCGAAGGGGCGGCCTGGTACTGGCACTTCGTCGACGTCGTCTGGCTCGGCCTGTACGTCGTCGTCTACTGGATGTAATCCGGCATCTGCCGCAAAGCAAAAGCGCCGCAGCCGCGGCGCTTTTTTTACGCGTTCAGGACGACTTCAGCGGCAAACCGGTCGGATGGATCCAACCCATCTTCCAGCTCAGCAGAATGATCAGGAACAACGCGACCGACAGCCCCACCCGCACCGCCAGCGCCCGGGCCATGTTCGGGCTGCGCCGATTGCCGCGGCCCTTGCGCAGCATGAAGAAGCCGGCCGAGGCCAGTGCGCCGAGGATGCCGATGAAGGCGACCAGGATCAGGAAGTTCATGAGGTCGAATTATCCGCTCCGGGGGGCCGCATGACGACGCGGCGCTGGCTCGTCCTGGTCGCAGCGCTGCTAGGTGCCGCGCTGACCGCGCGCCTGGGCTTCTGGCAGCTGGACCGTGCCGCGCAGAAGCTGGCCCTGCAGGCCGCCATCGACACCGAGGCCGCCAAGCCGCCGCTCGGCAATGCCGACCTGACCGAGGCGCCGCTGCACCGCAGCGTCGTGCTGCGCGGCAGCTGGGTGGCCGAGAGAACGGTCTGGCTGGACAACCGGCCCATGGACGGCCGCGCCGGCTTCTACGTCGTCACCCCGTTGCGGCTCGCCGGACGCAGCGACGCCATCCTCGTGCAGCGGGGCTGGGCGCCGCGCAACCAGGCCGATCGGCGCCAGTTGCCGCCCCTGACGACACCCGCTGGAGAGGTCGAGGTGATGGGCCGCCTCGCCGCCACGCCATCGCGGCTTTATCAGCTCGGCGACGCTTCAACGGGTGCGATCCGGCAAAATCTCGATGCGGCTGCCTTTGGCACCGAATCCGGCCTCGCGTTGTTGCCGCTGACCGTCGTGCAGACCAGCGCCAGAGCCGACGACGGCCTCTTGCGCCACTGGCCGGCGCCGGACACCGGCCTTCAGAAGCACTATGGCTATGCCTTTCAATGGTTCGCGCTCTGCGCGCTGATCCTCTCCCTCTATGTCTGGTTCCAACTCCTCCGCCCCCGGTTCCGCCAGCCCGCCTGAGCCGCTCAGCTTTGCGGTGCACAGCCTGCCCGATCCGCGTGCCGCCACGCAGCGTTCGGGGCGCTGGAAGATGCTGCTCGTGCTGGCCTTGTGCGCGGCGCCGGTCGTCGCGTCCTATTTCACCTTCTATGTCATCAAGCCCAGCGGGTCGGCCTATGGCGAACTGATCACGCCGACGGTCGACCTCCCGGCCGACCTGCCGCTGACCGACCTGCAGGGCCGTGCCGTCCCGCCTGCGTCGCTGCATGGCCAGTGGCTGCTGGTGGTGGTGCAACCCGCGGCCTGCGGCGAGGCCTGCGAGCGACAGCTCTACGTGCAGCGGCAGCTGCGCGAGATGCTCGGCAAGGAGCGTGGCCGCGTCGACAAGCTCTGGCTGATCCCGCAAGACGAGACGGCACCGCGCGCCGAGCTGCTGGCAGCACTCGGCCAGAAGGGTGCGGAGGTCACGGCGCTGCGCGTGCCCCCCGAGCGTCTGGCCGCCTGGCTCCAGCCGGCGCCGGGCAAGACGCTGGCCGATCATTTCTTTCTGGTCGACCCGCTGGGCCGCTGGATGCTGCGCGCACCGGCCGACCCCGATCCCAGGAAGCTCAAGGGCGACCTGGACAAGCTGCTGAAGGCCAGCGCCAGCTGGGACAACGCCGGTCGATGATGCTGTTCCCACGCTCACGTCGTTCACTGGCCCCCAAGGGGGCGCCGATGCCCGTCGGCCGGCCGGGCGCGCCTCAATGAACGAACTGCTGCTGCCTCTCGGCCAGGTCGCTGCCATCGGCGGCGCGGTCGCGCTCGGCCCGCTGCTGTGGTGGCGCCAGCGCTCACGCAGCGCGACGCCCGTGGGGCGGCTGCGGGCGCTGACGCTGCTGACGCTCTTTCTCACTTTCGACCTCATCGTCTTCGGCGCCTTCACGCGGCTGACCGATTCCGGCCTGGGCTGCCCGGACTGGCCCGGCTGCTACAGCGCCGCCAGCCCGGTTGGCGCGCGTGAGCACATCGAGGCGGCGCAGACGGTCATGCCCACCGGCCCGGTCACCCATGGCAAGGCCTGGATCGAGATGATCCATCGCTACCTGGCCAGCGGCGTCGGCCTGCTCATCGCCGTCATGACGGCACTCAGCTGGCGGCTGAAGCGCCAGACGCGGCAGAGCGGCGAGGCCGCACCGTCAGCCTGGCTGCCGACGCTGACGCTGTTGTGGGTCTGCGTGCAGGGCGCTTTCGGCGCCTTGACCGTGACGATGAAACTCTTTCCCGCCATCGTCACGCTGCACCTGCTGTTCGGCCTCGGGCTGTTGATGCTGCTGGCGTGGCAGCACGAGGCCTATGAGCCGCGCCGCATCGAACAGGCCCCGTCCGGCCTGCGCCTGGCGACGCTGCTGGTGCTGAGCCTTTTGCTCGCCCAGGTGGCGCTGGGCGGCTGGGTCAGCACGAACTACGCGGTCCTCGCCTGCGACGAGTTCCCCACCTGCCACGCCGGCGAGTGGTGGCCAACGATGGACTTCGCCCAGGGCTTCGAACTCTGGCGCCATCTCGGCCAGCGCGGGGACGGCGGCTGGCTGAGCTTTCAGGCGCTGACCGCCATCCACATGGCCCACCGCATCGGCGCGGCTGTCGTCTTCACCGCGATCCTCGCGCTCGCCTGGCTGCTGCGCACGCCAGCTCCCGGCTGGTCCCGCCTGCTGCTGGCCGCCGCCGGCTGGCAGCTCGCTTCCGGGCTGTCCAATGTCGTGCTCGACTGGCCGATCGGCGCAGCCCTGGCCCACACCGCCGGCGCCGCCGCGCTGCTGGGCCTGCTCACCACCTTGCTTGCGCGCCTCTCGAAGGCGCACCCCTGACCATGGCTTCCACGTCCACCGCCAGCGCCCTGATGCACAGCCCGCGCTGGCAGCAGTACTACCAGCTGACCAAGCCGCGCGTCGTGCAGCTCATCGTCTTCTGCGCCGCCATCGGCATGGCCCTCGCCGTACCCGGCCTGCCGTCGGCGAGCCAGGTGGTGACGATGCTCGCGGCTGTCGCCGGCATCTGGCTTGTCGCCGGCGCCGCGGCGGCGTTCAACTGCCTCATCGAGGACGGCATCGATGCGCGCATGAAGCGCACCGCCTGGCGGGCGACGGCCAAGGGCGAGCTCAGCCGCACGCAGACGCTGGCCTTCTCGGCCGTGCTGTGCGCCGCCGGCATGGCCTTGCTGGGCGTCTACGTCAACGTGTTGACGATGTGGCTGACCTTCGCCACCTTCATCGGCTATGCGGTCATCTACACCGTCATCCTCAAGCCGATGACGCCGCAGAACATCGTCATCGGCGGCGCCTCCGGCGCGATGCCGCCGGTGCTCGGCTGGGCGGCGCTGCGTGGAGAACTCGGCCCCGAGCCCTGGCTGCTCTGCCTGATCATCTTCCTGTGGACGCCGCCGCACTTCTGGGCGCTCGCGCTCTACCGCGCCGAGGACTACGCCCGCGCCGGCCTGCCCATGCTGCCCGTCACCCACGGCAACGACTACACGCGGCTGCAGATCCTGCTCTACACCTGGGTGCTGCTGGCCGCCACGCTGCTGCCCTTCCTGACCGGCATGAGCGGCTGGTTCTACCTGGGCAGCGCGCTCGTGCTGGGCCTGGCCTTCTGCGGCTATGCCTTTCGCCTGTGGCGCTCGTATTCGGAGATGCTCGCGCGGAGGACCTTCTGGTTCTCCATCTGGCATCTTTCGCTGCTCTTCGCGGCCCTGTTGATCGACCACTACATCCAATGAGCACCCGTCGCTTCGCCCTTGCCGCCCTGGCCATGTCGGCCGTGCTGACCCTCGCCGGTTGCCAGAAGGGCGAGCCGGCCAAGCCCGCCTTCAAGGGCATCGAGCTCACGGGTGCCGAGTACGCCCGCACGCTCAACCTGACAGACCAGGACGGCCGCGCCCGCTCGCTGGCCGACTTCAAGGGCAAGGTGCTGGTGGTCTTCTTCGGCTACACGCAATGCCCCGACGTCTGCCCGACGACGATGATGGAGGTCGCCGAGGTCAAGAAGTCCCTCGGCGCCGACGGTGACAAGCTGCAGGGCATCTTCGTCACCATCGATCCGGAGCGCGACACGGCGGCCCTGCTGAAGCCCTATCTGGCCAGCTTCGACCCGAGCTTCGTCGGTCTGCATGGCAGCGTCGAGCAGACCCAGGCCGCGGCGAAGGAGTTCAAGGTCTTCTTCGCGAAGGTGCCGGGCAAGACACCCGAGACCTACACGATGGATCACACGGCCGCCAGCTTCATCTTCGACACCGAAGGCC
>SEEY01000963.1 GCA_004211235.1 Rubrivivax sp. | reverse complement strand
CTTCTCACCCTGATCGCGACCGTATGATGCATTCCCAACTCGAATCGGCATCGCTGGCCCCCGAGAACGATGCGCTGCGCGGCGTGCGCCGTCCTCCTTTCGGACTCAGGCGCGCACTGCGCGCCGCCGGCGCCGCGCTGCAATGGCGCCTGCTGCTGTGGTGGATCCTGCTGCTGGTGCTGCCGGCCATCGTGGCCGCGCTGCCGGTATGGCGCATGCTGTCCGCCAATCTCGACTACGCGGTGCACGCGCCGCAACTGGCGGCGCGCCTCGACATGCTGGCCATCGCCGACCTTGGCGCCAGCCTGCAGGAGCGCTGGAGCGCAGCGGTCGGCACCGGCGCCATGGTCGCGCTGGCGCTGACGCTGCTGCTGTCGCCGCTGCTGTCGGGGATGACGATCGCCGCCGCGCGCGCGCCGGGGCGCCTGGGCATGGGCGCCCTGTTGACCGGCGGCGCCCAGGAATACCCGCGCATGCTGCGCACGCTGGTCTGGGCCGTGGTCCCGCTCGGGATCGCGGGGCTGCTGGCCGGCGCCGCCTTCCGTGCGGCCGGCAACACGTCGATCAGCGCGCTGCTGGAAAGCGATGCCGTCCATGCCTCGCGCAGCGCGACGCTGGTGGCGCTGCTGGTGTTCGTGATCGTGCACGCGACGGTCGACGCCGGCCGCGCCCTGCTCGGCAGCGAACGGCAGCGCAAGTCGGCAGTGGTGGCCTGGTTCGGCGGCGTCAGGCTGCTGCTGCGCCGGCCGCTGGCGCTGCTGGGCAGCTACGTGGTCATTACCGCCATCGGCCTGGCGCTTGCCGCACTGCTGGCGCTGGCGCGCGTGCAGGTGCCGGCGCTGGGTGGCGGCGGCACGGTCGGGGCCATCCTGCTGGCCCAGCTGATCGTGGTCGTGCTCGGCTGGATGCGCAGCGCGCGGCTGTTCGCGCTGATGGCGCTGGCGCGCGACCAGGCGCCGCGCTGACGCCCACCCGCCACGCGGACGGCCCGGATGGGATACCATCGGCATTTACGCTGTCATCCAAGGAGCCGCCGTGTCCGATTTACCACCTCTGCGCCTGCCCACGTATTTCGTCTCGCACGGCGGCGGCCCCTGGCCGTGGATGAAGGACCAGTACGGCCCGGCCTACGACCAGCTGGAAGCCGCGCTCCGCATCCAGCGTGGCCGGCTGGCCGGCGCCGTTCAGCAGGCCGGCCACGCGTTCGGCCAGCTGCGGCTGGCCCGGGGCCGGGTACTGGATCTGGTACGTGTGCGGCGGGAAGCCGCCGTAGTCGTAGATCATCCCCGGCGCGCTGCCGGACGAGACCGTGAAGTCCTCGGTTTCCCAGTGGCTGCTCACCACCAGCACCGCCTTGGGGCGGGCGCCGGCCTGGCGCCGGATGTCGACCAGCGCGGCTTCCAGCTGGTCGTAGGCCGGGCCGTACTGGTCCTTCATCCACGGCCAGGG
>SEEY01000962.1 GCA_004211235.1 Rubrivivax sp. | reverse complement strand
AATTAAGGTCGTCCGCGCGCAGGGGGAACGATGGGTCAATTCTCGATCTCGTCCTCGCCCGGCTTGCGCCCGCGCCCGCGGTCCAGCCCTTCCTGCATGCCGTCCACCTCGCGCATGAACTGGTCGATGCCGTGGTCGGGGCTGACCCGCACCGCGGGCGGCAACAGTACCCACATATACAGTTCGTCGGAAAAGCGCCCGCTGCGCTGCACGTTGGCGACCAGGATCAGGCCCGAACCGAGCAGCGCCATCGCGGCGCAGATCCAGCGGTAGCGCAGGCGGTGGCCGGGGCGGATGGTGCACAGGTGAAAATAGATGACGCCGGCCAGCAGCAGCGTGGCCGCGTGCGAGGCGTAATGGGTGAAGCCTTCGAGCGACAGCGCGTAGCCCAGCAGGCTGGCCAGCAACGCGCACAGGGTCAGCGCCAGCAGGCCGCAGCCGAACACGAACAGGTGGCGCCCAAGGCGTGCATGGCGCCCGAACAGGCGGTTGGCGAAGGCCCAGGCCCCGCTCCACAGCAGCGCCGCGCCGATGCCCCAGGCCAGCGCCTCGAAGTAGCGCACCAGTTCGAAGTACTGGATGTCGCTCAGCCAGCGCGCGAACAGGGCGGTCGCACCCACCAGCAGCGTGCCCGCGGCGCCCGGCAGCGCGCCTTCCCAGCGGTGCAGGGTGCGGTCCGGCAGTTCCGGCGCGACCGGGAAACCGGCCGCGCGGATGCGCAGCGTGGTATGGCCGATGCGCACCACGGTGTCGCCGTCCAGCGCCAGTCGGACGTGGCGCCGGCCGCGGTGGTGGATGCCGTTGCGCGAGCCGAGGTCGCGCAGCAGCAGGCGCCCGTCGGCGTCCAGTTCGGCCAGCGCGTGCGTGGCGGCGGCGTAGTCGTCGTCGAGGATCACGTCGTTGCCGTAGCCGCGCCCGAGCCGGATCGGCAGCGCATCGACGCGATGGCGCTGCAGCACTTCGCCGGCACGGGTCAGGATCTCGACGAACCAGGGTCCCGCTGCCGGCACCGCACCCGCGGCAGGTGCGCCGGCCGCAGAATCGGCTGGCGCAGCATCGGCTGCCGCAGCATCGGCTGCCGCAGCATCGGCTGCCGCAGGATCGCCTGCCGCGAGCGACGCGATCGGCGGCCCGTTCATCGCCGCGTGCTCCGCCCGAGCGCGGCCAGGAAGGCGCGCGTGGCCCGGGTGCCGTTTTCGTAGGACACGCCGGCCAGGTCGAGACGGCTCTGCAGGCTGGCCTGGCCGTCGTCGGTGCTGGCGGTCAGCAGGGTGAAGTTGTACAGGCCGGCGAACTTGCGGTAGGCGCGCACGCACAGTACGGCGCGCAGCGGCAGGGTGGCGGTGTGCACGAACTGTTCGCTGCAGGCGGGCCGCGTCAGGCGCGTGTCGCGGGCGTTGCTGGTCGTGTAGCCGATGCGGTCGACCCGGAAGCGGCTGCTGGCCAGTA
>SEEY01000961.1 GCA_004211235.1 Rubrivivax sp. | reverse complement strand
CCGCCCTGCAGCGGCAGGCGCAGACGCAACCGGGTCTGCGCATCGACCGGCCAGCGGCGCGCGCCGGCCGTCAGTTCGCCAGCGTCGAGCCGCCAGCCTGGCGCGCCATCGGCGCGCAGCCGCGCGGCGAGCGCCAGGCTGGGCAGCGCCCGGCCCTGCACCTGATGCAGCAGCGGCAGCTCACGCAGCAGGCCGTCGTCGTCCAGCGCCACCGAGATGACGCCCAGGCTGCCGGGTACCGCGAGCGCGTCCAGCAGCGTGTCGGCCGGCGCCGTGAGGCCCGCCCACGGGATGCCGGCGGGCGCGCCACCGATGCGCTGCAGTGCCGCCTCCTCGGCCGGGGTGGCCGGCGCCAGCTCCACCGCGGTGCGCTGGCCCGCCGCCAGGCCTGCGGCCGCCAGCACGACGGGCGGAGCCTTGCCCAGGGCGTCGGCAAACCGGCCGTCGCCCTCGCGCGGGCCGGCGAAGACGATGTCGATGACGACCAGGCGGGCGCCGGCCTGCCGCAGGTAGTCCAGCATCAGCGCATAGACCTCGCGCGAATATGGCCACTCGCCGAGCGGCCCGCGCAGCGCGCGCAGGGAAGCGTCATCGATGTCGACGATGACGCTGCCCGCCGCGCCGGTCGAGGTTGGCGCCGCCGCCGTCGCCCGCAGCAGCAGGTCACCCAGCGCGCGGTCCACGCGCGGCTGGGCGCCGACCAGGGTCAGCAACGCCCAGAGCAGCAGGGCTGCCGGCAGGGCGAGCCAGGGCCAGCGCCTGAACCGGGACGCGGCCAACGACCGCTCGCCAGTCATGGCACGTCCGGGCTCATCGATACCTTGCCCACCTTGCTGGTTTCCCAGCTCGTCTGGCAGTACTGGACGCCCCACTGCCGCATCCGGGTTCAAAGGACGGGCAGGAGCAGCAGCGGCAGCAGCCACAGCCAGCGCGGATAGGGCACCTCGATCATCTGTGTCTGGCCCCAGGGGCTGGCGGCGCCGGCAGCGTTGAAGGCGCGGGCGCGCAGAAAGTATTTGCCCCAGGAGGGCTTGGCCATCGTCACTTCCGGTTTGTCGGTGGCCAGGCGCTGCACCTCGGGGCCGTCGAAGGCTTCCGTCTTGCTCCACTCCAGCTCGTAGCGCGTGACACCGGCATCGGCCCGCCAGCGCAGCTTGAGCTGGTCGCCGCTGAGGTCGGGTTCGGCGGGCGGCGGTGCCGGTGGCGGCGGCTGCAGCTCGAAGGTCTGCGGGTCGCCAAACGGCCCGGCGCGGCCGCCGGCCTCGACGGAGGCAATGCGCCAGTGATAGACGCCGTAGCCACCGAGCTCGGCCAGTTTCACGTCATAGGTGGCGGAGGCGATGGGCGGCGGCTGCAACGCCAGGTCCTTGAACCCGGCATCACGGGCGATCTGCAAGCGCACATCCGGCGCGGCGGTGTTGCGCGTCCAGGCCAGGGCGATGGCGCCGTC
>SEEY01000960.1 GCA_004211235.1 Rubrivivax sp. | reverse complement strand
GTCGGCATGCGGGCGTTTGCCGGCACGATCAGCCTGCGCCTGCTCGCGGGTCTCGGGCTGCTGTCGCTCGGCATCTTCGCGCTGGGCGGCGAAGGGCGCTTCTTCTACGCAAATCCCGACTGGCAGGTACGCGACGCGGTGCTGCGCGATCTCGTCACCTATCCATGGCCATGGGCCTATACGGTGCGCGCCGCACCGGACGTGCTGCGCGCGCCGCTGGGCATGTATCTGCTGCCCGCGCTGGTCGGCAAGGCCGGTGGCTTTCGCGCCGCCGAACTGGCGCTGCTGGTGCAGAACGCCGCCTGCCTGACGGCGCTGCTGGCGCTGGGCGCGGCCTTGTTCGCGGATACAAGGCGGCGGGTCATCGCACTGGTTGTCCTTGTCGGCTTCAGCGGAATGGACGTGATCGGGAGCCTGATCGTTCAGGGGCAGCTGTCCTCGCATCTCGAACAATGGAACGTCGCGCAATATTCCGCGCACCTGACGCAGGCCTTCTGGGTGCCGCAGCACATGCTGGCGGGCTGGGCGGGTGCGCTCCTCTATCTGTCGTGGCGTGACGGGCGGATCGGGGTGGCGGCGCTGCTGATGCCCATGCCGCTGCTCGCCTTGTGGTCGCCGCTGGCGCTGATGGGGATGGTGCCGCTGGCGGCGCACGCGGGCATCGCGACGATCCTGCAGCGGCGGCTTAAGCTCACCGACCTGCTGTGGCCCGCCGCCGCGACGCTCGTCGCTTTGCCCGGCCTGCTCTACCTTGCCGCCGCGAGCGACGCCGTAGGCGAGCGGCCACTCGCCTTGCCGCTTGCGCTCTATACGCTGTTCATCCTGCTGGAGGTCGGAACGCTCCTGCTGGCGACGTTGACGGTAGGACGCAAGGCGCGCTTCGGCGGGGCGACTGCGGCGATGGTCACGCTCATCCTGCTCGTCGCTCCCTACGTGCAGGTCGGCGACTCGGTCGATTTCGTCATGCGCGCGTCGATCCCGGCGCTGGCGATCCTGGCCGTGCAGATCGCGGACATCCTGGGTCGCCGCGGCGAAGGCGTGGAGCTGCGCGTGTGGCAGACGGCCTTGCTTGCCGTCCTGACGATCGGCGCGGTGACGCCGCTTGCCGAGATCAGCCGCGCGCTAACGCGGCCGACCTCGCCGGCGCCCCGCTGCTCCTATTTCGGCGTCGTGCCGGCGGGTGCGCCGACCTATGTCGCACCACTCGCGAGCCTGTCGCCACTGATCGCCCCCGCTCATCCCAAGCTCATCCGCCCGCAGGATCCGACATCCTGCTGGGACACGCCGTGGCCGCGCGTGTGAGGCGCCGCCGCCGCACATCGGCCAAGGCGTCGCTGGACGGGCTTGCCGGGATCGGCCGCGCAGATGCGCTGCCGCGGGCCGTTCGCCAGCTTGAAAGTGTCGCATGGCGACCGCGACCGCACTGATCGCGCTGCCCTTCCGCAGCCCATAGC
>SEEY01000959.1 GCA_004211235.1 Rubrivivax sp. | reverse complement strand
AAGGAAGACCGCGGGCGCGTGCTGGTGATCGCCGGCTCGGCGGAAGTGCCCGGCGCTGCGGTGCTGGCAGGAGAAGCTGTTTTGCGCGCGGGTGCGGGCAAGCTCGTTGTGGCCACGGCCGCAACGGTGGCCCTTTTGGTCGCGCAGCAACTGCCCGAGGCCAGGGTGATCGCACTTCCGGAAGCACATGACGGTGGCCTGTCTGCACACGGCGTGGAGCGGCTCGCCAATCTCCTGGAGAAGACGGCAGCCGTGCTGGTGGGCCCTGGCATGGTCGCGGGTGCCGCGACGACCGGGTTCGTGGCGGCGCTGCTGGGCCGGCTGAATGACCAGCCCGTGCTGCTGGATGCCGCCGCGATGGACGTCGTGCTGCCACCATCACAAGCCGCGTTGCCCTTCAGACTGAAGGTGGGGATGACGCCGCATGCGGGTGAGATGGCTCACCTCAGCGGCGAGGACAAGGAAAGCGTCGAAGCCGCCCCCGAGGAGCGGGCCTTACTTGCGGCCAGGACCTGGGGCGCGGTCGTCGCGCTCAAGGGCGCCTGCACTTGGCTCGCCGCCCCCGACGGTCGCGTCTGGCGGCATGCGCGTGGCAACCCCGGGCTGGCCACTTCAGGCTCAGGCGACGTGCTGGCAGGCCTGGTCGCCGGCCTCATGGCCCGGGGCGCGTCCGTCGAACAGGCGCTGGTGTGGGGCGTGGCACTGCACGCCCGCGCGGCGGAACGGCTGGCGGCTCGCATCGGTCCTCTAGGGTTCCTTGCGAGAGAGCTGTCTGCAGAGATGCCTTCGTTGATGGCGACGCTGCGCTGAACGTCGAGTTGGAGAGCGCGTTGACGGCGTATTGACGGCCCCTTCTGCGGCGCAAATGAAAAGCCGCCCAAGCGGGCGGCTTCCGTCCCGGCGCCACGCGGGCGCCGCGGCGTCGTCAGGCCTTGCGGCGGCGGGCCAGCGCGCCCACGCCGATCAGGCCGAGGGCCATCATGGCGTAGGTGCTCGGCTCGGGCACCGCGCTGACCGTCAGGCCCGACAGCGTGCCGTTGTAGGTGCCCACGAGCGTGGCGGCGCCGGTGCCGAGGTTGATGCTGTAGATGCCCGTCTTCAGCGAGCCGTCGTCCATATTGAAGGCCGCATAGGCTGAGCCGTTGGCCAGCACCTCGAAGCCATTGGCCTTGAGCACGTCCATGCCGAGCGAACCGACCGTCGTGATCGTCGGCGTGTTGAAGGCGGCGGGTGCCATGGCGAGCGTGTCGTTCGTCGAATCGATGTAGTACAGCGCCGTGCTCGCCGGGGCGGCGGCGGGCATCAGCATCGAATTGGTGTACCCCACGGCGGTGTAGCCCATGCCGATCTTGTTGGCCGCATTGCCGACGGCGCCGGTGGTCGCGTTGACGGCGAAGTTGTCGCCTGCGGAGCTGACCAGGCGCAGCGAATTGCCGGCGCCGAAGTCGGCGACCGGG
>SEEY01000205.1 GCA_004211235.1 Rubrivivax sp. | reverse complement strand
CAACGCCAGGCGGAGCGCCGCCTCGTTCGGCTCTTCCCGGACGGCCGTGCTCAACACTTCGGTGACGCGCTCGACCGGCGCACGCGTCTGCAACAGCAGTTCGGCCAGCGCCAGGCGGGCCTGGGGCGAACGCGGCTGCTGGGCGACAAAGCCTTCGAGCCGCTTGACGGCCGCATCGTTGCGCTTGGCCTGGACGTCGATGGCAACGAGGCCCAGCACGGCCGGCAGGTAGGCCGCATCGGCTTTCAGCGCGCCCTCGAAGGCGGCCTGCGCCGCGGCAGTGTCCTTGCGCATCAGGTGGATGCGGCCCTGCAGCGCCCCTGGCACCGGACTGTCCTTCATCTTCGGCGCCAGCTTGTCGATGGCCGCGAGCGCGCCGGGGAAGTCCTGCCGGCGGATCAGCGCATTGACCAGCATCAGGTCGTAGTTGCCGCTGCTGTCCTTGGTGGCGATGTCACGCAGCTGCACCAGCGCCGCGTCGGCCTTGGCGCGGCTGCCGCCGCCGGGCACGGCGGAGTCGCGCGCGATGGCCGACAGGGCCAGCGCGGCCTGCGTCTTGGCATCGTCGGGGCGCTGCTTCGCGGCGGCGGCGAAGGCCTGGTCGGCGGCCTCGAAGTCGCCCTGCATCAGCTGCGCCTTGCCGGCCAGCAGCAGCGTTTCGGCGTCGACCTTGGCGCCATCGAGCGTGGGGCGCAACGCGTCCAGCGCCTTGGCCGGCATGCGGCGCTGCAGCAGCAGGCTGGCGAACTGGCGCCGCAGGCTCGGCTCCTCGGGCGCCAGCTTGACGGCCTGGTTCAGCAGGTTCTCCGCTTCAGCCATCTCACCGAGCTGCTGGTGCGCACCCGCGGCCAGGCGCAGCAGCGGCAGGTAGTTGGGCATGAGCTTGAGCAGGGGCAGCGCCAGCTCGCGTGCCTTGGCGGCGTCGTTCTTCGCCAGTGCCAGCTGTGCCTGCAGGAAGCGGCCCTGCGGCTTCTTGGCAACGGCCGGTGGCATGCCGTCGATGAGCTTGGCCGCGGCGTCGATCTGCTGCCGGCCAAACGCCAGGCGCACGAGCAGCGAGCGGGCATCGAAGCTCGTGGGGTCCAGCGTCAGCACCTCGGCCAGCAGCGGCTCGGCTTCGTCGGCCTTGCCGCGGGCAAGCAGCACCTCGGCCTTCAGCTGCATGGCGCGCTCATTGCGCGGCGAGCGTTGCAGCAGCTCGTTGAGCGCCTCCAGCGCCTCGTCGACCCGCCCGCCGGCGAGCTTGACGCGCGCGCCGACGAGGGCCGCCGTCTCGGATTCCGGCGCCAGCTGCAAGGCCAGCACCGCGGCGGCCTTGGCCTCCGTCAGGTTGCCCTGCGCGAGATGAGCCAGAGCCAGATGCTGATGCAGCAGCGACCCCGCCTTGGGATCGGCCAGCGGCTGGTCGCTGAACTCGCTGATGAGCTTGCGCGACTGGCCGGAGTACAGCAGCGTCTGCGCCAGCAGCGGCGCGACGTCGTCGCGCGGCGTGCCGAGATCGGACGCCCGGCGCAGCTCGATCTCGGCGCCGGCCAGGTCGCCACCTTCCAGCAGCGCCTTGCCGAGCAGGAAGCGGCCTTCGGCGTTGTCGGGCTTCTGCTGCAGCAGGTTCTTCAGTTCGATGGCGGCGCCGGCCGGATCCTTCTGCTCCATGCGCTTTTGCGCGGCGGCGAGCAGCTCCTGCTCCGAGCGCTGGCCGCACGCGGCGAGCAGGGCAACGAGCAGGAGGGGAGCGAAATGGCGCGTCTTCATCGTGTCTCCAAATTCAGGCGCGCGATTGTGTTCCTAGAATCCCCGGCCCTCCCTAGGGCTGGCCCACGGGCCGGCAAGATGTCATGAGCACCCCGTCCAGCTTCTGCGCCATCGACTTCGGCACCTCGAATTCCGCCGTGGCCGTGCCGGAAGGCGCGAGCGCCATGCGCCTCGTTGAGCTGGAGCCCGGCCAGCGCACGATGCCCACCGCCGTCTTCTATTTCGCCGAGGGCCGGCATGATGTGGACGGCCCGCCGCGCGCCTTCGGCCGTGCCGCCGTGGCCGCCTATGTCGACGGCCACGACGGCCGGCTGATGCGGTCGATGAAGAGCATCCTCGGCTCGCCGCTGATCGAACAGACCACCGACGTCGGCGGCGGCCGCGGCGCCAAGTATTCGGACATCGTCGCCGGCTACCTGAAGCGCCTGCGCCGGCTGGCCGGCGAGCCCGCGCGTGCGGTACTGGGCCGGCCGGTCTTCTTCGTCGACGGCGAGCCCGAGCGCGACGCGGCAGCCCAGGCGCAGCTGGAATCCTGCGCGCGGGCGGTGGGCTTCCAGGAGGTGCACTTCCAGTACGAGCCGATCGCCGCGGCGTTCGACTTCGAGCAGCAGGCCATCCAGGAAGGCAAGGGCGAGCAGCTCGTGCTGGTGGCCGACATCGGCGGCGGCACGAGCGACTTCTCCATCGTGCGCGTCGGCCCCGAGCGCGTGCAGCGTCTGGCGCGGCGCGACGACATCCTGGCCAGCCACGGCGTGCACATTGCCGGCACCGATTTCGACCGCCACATCGAACTGGCCGGCCTGCTGCCCGAGTTCGGCTACCGGGCCGTCGGCCCGAGCGGCCGCGAGGTGCCCAGCGGCATCTACTTCGACCTGGCGACCTGGCACCTCATCAACACCTGCTACGCGCCTTTGCGGGTGGCCGAATGGCGCGGCATGAAGAGCTGGTTCAACGACGTGCGCCAGCATGCGCGGCTGATGACGGTGCTGGAGGAGCGCCTGGGCCATGAGCTGGCCGCACGCGCCGAGGGCGCCAAGATCGCCGTCTCGGGCGGAGACGACACGACCGTGGACCTCGGCCACATCGAGCCCGGGCTGGTGCTGCCGCTCAGCGAGCGCCTGGCCGTGAACGCCTTGCGGGCCGACCTCGACCGCATCATCGCGACAGCCCACGAAACGGTGGCGCTTGCCGGCCTCAAGACCGGACAGATCGACGCCCTCTACTTCACCGGCGGCTCAACCGGGCTGCGCCTGCTCGTGGACGGCATGGCCGCCGGCTTCCCGGCCGCGGCGCGCGTCACCGGCGACCGGTTTGCCTCGGTCGCGACCGGGCTGGGCCTGCACGCCCGGCGCCTGTTTGCTGCGGCTTGAGCGGCCGCGACACATCGGCGAGCATCAGCACCGCACTGACCAGTCCCTCGACAGCCTGTTCAAGGTCGACCGGCGGCTCCAGCGACTCGATCTCCTCCAGCAGGGCGTCGGCGTCTTCCAGGTCGTCCGGGTCGAGGTGCAGGTACAGCGCGGCGAGCGGCTCCAGCAGCGCTTCCTCTGGCAGCTTCATCAGCGCCGGGTGAGCGTCCAGCGCATGGGCGAAGCCGGCCACCCAGGGCAGCACGGTCTCGCTCGGCGTCGCGTCCTCGTCGAGCTCGAACACCCAGGGGTCGAACCACTGCCGGCCGACGATGGCGAGGTTGAGCTCCTTGTGGCGGCGGCGCAGCAGCGCGATGAGCTCGTCGCTCAGGCGCTGCGGGGTCGGCCGGCCCTCGCTGTCGAGGATGGGCGGCAGCCAGCGCTCCAGCGGCACGGCCTCGGGCTGCAGCAGCACGCCGCAGAGGTAGCCGTCGGCCATGCTGACGTCCAGCGGCTCCAGCGGTGCCGGCAGCGCGTCGAGCAGCGTCTGCAGGCGCTCGAGGTCGGCTTCGGAGAGGGCTTGATCGGCGCGGTGCTGTGGGGCGGACATGGCGCGATTATGGAGAGTGCCGCGTGAATATTGCCTGCCCCGCGGGCGGCGCGGCCCCTACAGTGATTCTTCCCAACGACGCCCTCACCCGAGGGCTTGAAGACCCGGCAGCCTGCTGACCGGGTCTCTTTTTTTTTGCGCGCCGGCGTCAGCTGTTCACGGCTGCCCCGTTTCCTAACTGCGAATCCGGATGTAGCGCTCCCATACTGCCGGCATGCCCGCCGTTCTCGCGCTGCGCTTCGACCCCGCGGTCGTCGTGCTGTCCTATATCACTGCCGTCTTCGCCTCGTATGTGGCGCTGAACCTGGCCCAACGCGTGCGCAGCCCCGACCAGGCGCTGGCGCGCGGCTGGTGGGTCGCCGGCTCGCTGTCGATGGGCACGGGCATCTGGGCCATGCACTTCGTCGGCATGCTGGCGCTGAAGCTGCCTTTCGAGGTCGGCTACGACGCCTTCATCACGCTGCTGAGCTGGCTGGCGGCCGTTCTCGTCTCGGCCATCGCACTTCGCACCGCCGCCGAGGACCGCCTGACGCCGCGGCGGCTGGCGCTCGGCGCAACGAGCATGGGCCTGGGCATCTGCGCGATGCACTACACCGGCATGGCGGCGCTGCAGCTGGCGCCGGGCATCCGCTGGAACTGGACGCTGGTCGCGGCCTCGGCCGCCGTGGCCACGGGCGCGGCCGCGGCGGCGCTGTGCGTCTTCTTCGCGCTGCGCAGGCTGGCGCGGCGCTGGGTGCTCTGGGGTCAGGCGGTGGCTTCGCTGGTGATGGGCGCGGCGGTGGCCGGCATGCACTACACCGGCATGGCGGCTGCCGGCATCGACGCGGCCTCGGTCTGCCTGAGTGCCGACTCGCTGGGCGGGGAGAACCTCGGCGTGCTCGTCGCCAGTGCCACCTTCGCGCTGCTGCTGCTGACGCTGTTCACCTCCGCGCTGGACGCCCATGGCCAGCGCCGCAGCCAGCGGCTGCAGCAGTCGCTGCAGGCCGCCACCACTGAACTCAACGAGCGCGCACTGCGCGACCCGCTGACCGGCCTGGCCAACCGGCAGCTGCTGGACGACCGCATCAGCCACGCCCTTGCGCGCGGCCGGCGCGACGGTGCCGGCGCGGCGCTGCTGATGCTCAACCTCGACGGTTTCAAGCCCGTCAACGATTCCTTCGGCCACGCGGCCGGCGACGCCGTGTTGCTGGAAGTGGCGGCACGCCTGCAGGCCCAGGCACGCGGCCACGACACGCTGGCCCGGCTCGGCGCCGACGAGTTCGTCGTGCTCATCGAGGGCGAGACGGGCGAGGCCGTGCTGGCGCAGATCGCGCAGCGCCTGCTTGACTCGCTGGCCCTGCCGATGTCCGTGAACCTGGGCGGCCACGGGCAGGTCAGCCAGATCAACCAGGTGCTGCGCCTGTCGGCCTCCATCGGCATCGCGCTGTACAGCGGCCCGGACATCCCCAGCCGTGCGCTGATCGCCCAGGCCGACTCCGCGGCGCAGGCCGTCAAGCGCGGCGGCGGCAACGGCTTTGCGTTCTTCGAGGCGCACATGCAGGACGGGGTGCGCGACCAGCTCGAACTGGCGCGCGACCTGCGCGCGGCGCTCGAGGCGGGCGGCGAGGGCCTCAGCCTGCACTACCAGCCCAAGGTCGCCGGCGACACCCAGCGCGTGCTGGGCGTAGAGGCGCTGCTGCGCTGGCAGCACCCCAAGCGCGGCAACGTCAGCCCGGGGGTCATCATTCCGGTCGCGGAGCGCTTCGGCATCATCGTCGCGCTGGGCGACTGGGTCATCGACGAGGCCTGCCGGCAGATCGCGCAATGGCGCGACCAGGGCGTCAGGCTGCGCGTGGCCATCAACCTGTCGGTGCAGCAGCTGCGCCAGCCGGAGGCGCTGCTGCAGCGCCTGCAACAGGCCCTCGCCCGCCACCACCTCGACGCCTCCCAGCTCAGCTGCGAGATCACCGAATCGGTCGCCATGGAAGACGCCGGCGCCACCGAGAAGGTGCTGCAGCGCCTGGGCGCGCTCGGCGTGAGCCTGTCCATCGACGACTTCGGCACCGGCTACTCCAGCCTGTCCTACCTGCGCCGCCTGCCGGTGTCGCAGCTCAAGATCGACCGCAGCTTCATCCAGGACCTGGAAACGAGCGCCGACGCCCGGGCCATCGTCAAGGCCGTCATCGACCTGGCCCATGCACTGGGCTTGGAGGTGGTGGCCGAAGGCGTTGAGACCGAGGGGCAGGCCGCCGTGCTGCGCGCCAAGCACTGCGACAAGCTGCAGGGCTTCCTGTTCGCTCGGCCCATGCCGGCGGCGGATCTGGCGCTGTGGGCCACGCGGCCCCACGATGCCGAGGGCAGGCTCGATTTCCGCGACTCGGTCTGCGCGGAAACGGCCTAGCCGCGGGGGCAGCGCGGGCCACGCCCTCTGCCGCCCACGCTCCTACACCGCCATTCGCTCAGGCGCCACGTAGAAGCGCCGGAAGGCCTCGAAGTCCAGCGTGTCGGCCGCCTCGATGCGGGCCTGCTCGGCGAGCGACTGCGCCGCCATCTTCTCGAAACGCAGCTGCAGCGCCTCCGGGAACGGCAGGGCCAGCAGGGTCGCGCGGGTGGCGTCGCTCTGGCGGCGAATGAAGCCGATGTGGCTGTCGTCGAAGTCCTGCGCCATGACGGCCAGCACGCGCGCCGACGGGCACAGCTCGGGGCGCTTCAGCCGCTCGGCCACCCGCTCCAGCGCGCCGCGGTAGGCATGCCCGCCGTGGGCGGCATCCAGGGCCTCGGCCTGCCGCGCACAGCCCGCCACGATCTCGCCGGCCCAGTCCTGCAGGCTGCGCTGGCCGCCCTGCCAGTGCTCCAGCATCAGGCCCGGCTCGCGGCCGCGCGCGGCGACGTGATGCTGGTTGCGGGCGTTGGCGGCGATCTCTTCCGGCGTGTCCGGCGGGCTGTCGCTGTGCAGGCAGTGCAGCAGGAAGGCGTCCAGCACGCGCATGGCGTCGGCGCCGATGCCGACCGGCTCGAAGGGGTCGAGGTCCATCAGCCGCACCTCGATGTACTCGACGCCGCGCTCGCGCAGCGCATGCAGCGGCCGCTCGCCCGAGCGGATCACGCGCTTGGCGCGGATGGTGCTGTAGAACTCGTTCTCGATCTGCAGCAGGCTGGTGGAGAGCTGGTTGTAGTCGCCGCCGGGCGTCTGCACGCCGATGGCTTCATAGGCCGGGTAGGGCCGGCTCAGCGCCTCCTGCAGCGAGGCGGCGTAGCTTTCCAGGCAGTTGTAGG
>SEEY01000958.1 GCA_004211235.1 Rubrivivax sp. | reverse complement strand
GCAGCGTCCCCTTCCAGCCGCTGCAAGGCGTGGTTGCAGGGCCCGGCGGCACGCCGCTGCCGGCCGGCGCCGGTCCGGGCACGTTGCCGCTCCAGGCCAGCGCCGGCGTCGTTCCCGGCCCGTTGCCGCTCCCGCCGGCCACAGGTGCGCCGGCGCACCCGGCCTTCCCTGTGCAGGGCGTGGCCGTGGGCCACGCTGCCTTCCAGGTTCCTCTACAGCCCCCTGCCGGCAACGCCGGCGCGGCCGCAGGCACTGCGGGTACTGGCGCCGCAGCGGCGGGCCTCGCCGTGCAATGGGCGGGCATGCCGGTGCACGGCCTGGTCGCCGCCGCCAGCGGCGCTGCGCCGCTGCCGCAGGCGGTGCCGGGTGCCGCCATGGTTGCCAGCGCGCCGCTGCTGGAGCTGGTGGCCGGCATCGAGCCGGTGCTGGCCGCCGCCCGTGCCAACGGCGGCGCGCAGGGCAGTGCCGCTGCGCCGCACCAGGTGTTCTACCTGCCGCGCCTGAAGCAGAGCCTGCCCCAGGGCAGCCTGTCGCGCGGCGACGCCAACACCCTCGACCTGCTGTCGCGCGTGTTCGAGACCGTGCTGCTGGACGACAGCATCCCGCCGCGCGCGCGCGAACTGCTGCAACTGCTGCAGGTGCCGGTGTTGAAGGCGGCGCTGCTCGATAAAAGCTTCTTCTTCGAGGAAGCGCATCCGGCACGGCGCATGGTCGACCTGCTGTCGCGCATGGGCTGGGAGCAGCACAAGGATGGCGACGACCCGGTGTTCCAGGCCATGCAGCGCAGCGTCGACCGGGTGGCGCAGCCGGGCGGCGGCGCGGGCGCCGGCTTCGAGGAAGCGGTGGCCGGCCTGGAGGCCAGCATCGCCCAGGAAGAACGCACCGAGGAACAGTCGCTGGCGGCCCCGGTGGCCACCGCGCTCAAGCAGGAAAAGCTGGCAGCGGCCACCCGCGCCGCCCGCGACGCGGTGGCGCTGCGCATCGGCGCAGGCAAGGATCAAGAGGCCGAAGGCTTTGAGACCGGCGAGATCCTGGATGCGGTCAGTGGCTTCCTCGAGCAGCGCTGGACCACCGTGCTGACCTTCGCCTATACCATCGAGGACGACAAGCCGGGCGCGGTCGGCAACGCCACCCGCGCGATGGATGACCTGATCTGGAGCATCAAGCCGAAGGCGACCCAGGAGCAGCGCAAGACCCTGATCGCGCGCCTGCCGCGCCTGCTGGCCACGCTCAACAAGTGGCTGGACGCGATCCGCTGGCAGGATGCCGAGCGCCTGCATTTCTTCGCCCGCCTCGCCGAATACCACGCCGCCATCGTGCGCGCCCCGATCGAGCTGTCGCCCGAGCGCCAGCTGGAACTGGCGGTGGAAGCGGCCCAGCGCGACGCCATGCGCCGGGTCGAGCTGGAAAACGCCGCCGCCGCCCAGGAAGCGGCGGCGTTTTCCAGCTCGACCCGGCGCA
>SEEY01000957.1 GCA_004211235.1 Rubrivivax sp. | reverse complement strand
GTCTACGGCCAGCACCTGAAGCAGATCCTCATCACGATGGGCGGCATGATCATCGGCGAGGAGCTCATCAAGGCGACCTGGGGCGCCCAGCTCATCCCGCTGCCCATGCCCGAGACGCTGCGCGGCATCTTCCTCATCGGCGACGTGGCCGTCGAGAAATTCCGCGTGCTCGCGATGCTCATCGGCATCGCCGTCCTCGTCACGCTGCTGCTCGTGCTCAACCGCACCAAGCTCGGCCTGCTGATCCGCGCCGGCGTGCAGGACCGCGAGATGGTCGAGGCGCTGGGCTATCGCATCCGCCGCCTGTTCGTCGGCGTGTTCGTTGCCGGCGCCGCGCTGGCCGGCCTGGGCGGCGTGCTCTGGGGCCTGGTGCAGCAGGGCGTCACGCCGCAGATCGGCGGCCAGGTGAACCTGCTGCTGTTCATCGTCATCATCATCGGCGGCCTCGGCTCCACTGTGGGTTGCCTCGTCGGCGCGCTGCTCGTCGGCCTCGTCGCCAACTACGCCGGCTTCATCGCGCCCAAGGCGGCGCTGTTCTCCAACATCGGGCTGATGGTGGCCATCCTTTTGTGGCGCCCGCAGGGCCTGTACCCGGTGGGGGCCAAGTGATGCTGCGCGCTCTGCTCTCGCACGACCTGCCGCGCAGCCGCATCCTGGCGGCCCTGCTGCTGGCCTGCTTCATCGGCCTGCTCGGTGCGCCCTTCATCTTCCCCGGCACGCAGGCGCTCAACGTCGCCGCCAAGATCCTCGTCTTCATCCTGCTCGTCGCCAGCTACGACCTGCTGCTGGGCTACACGGGCATCGTCAGCTTCGCGCACACGATGTTCGTCGGCATCGGCGCTTACGGCATCGCCATCGCTTCGACGCGGCTCGGGCCGGACTGGACCTCGCTCGCCATCGGCTTCGTCGCCGCACTGGCGCTCAGCGCCGTGCTGGCGTTGGCGATGGGCCTGGCCAGCCTGCGCGTGAAGGCGATCTTCTTCGCCATGATCACGCTCGCCGTCGCATCGGCCTTCATGACGCTGGCCTCGCAACTGAGCGACTTCACCGGCGGCGAGGACGGCCTGAACTTTCAGCTGCCGGAGGTGCTGCGGCCCTCGACAGAGTTCATGGAAGAGCCGGTCCTCGGCGTCATGCTCGACGGCCGACTGTTGACCTACTACCTGCTGTTCGTCGCCGCCGCCGCCCTCATCGCGCTGCTGCTGCGCATCGTCAACTCGCCCTTCGGCCGCGTGCTGCAGGCCATCCGCGAGAACGAGTTCCGCGCCGAAGCCATCGGCTACCGCATCGTCGTCTATCGCACCGGCGCCAACGTCATCGCCGCGCTGCTGGCCTGTTGCGGCGGCGCGCTGCTGGCGCTGTGGCTGCGCTACACCGGGCCCGAGACAGCGATGAGCATGGAGATCATGCTGGACCTGCTGCTCATCGTCGTCATCGGCGGCATGGGCACGGTCTACGGCGC
>SEEY01000204.1 GCA_004211235.1 Rubrivivax sp. | reverse complement strand
CCAGGGCCGCGCCCAGGCCGACGATGGTGCGCACGATCTCCTGCGCTTCGCGGCCCTGGTGCAGGCGGATGACGAAGCTGCGGTCCACCTTCAGCGTGTCGAAGGGGAAGCGGTGCAGGTAGGCCAGCGACGAGTAGCCGGTGCCGAAGTCGTCGATGCTGAGCTTGAAGCCCATGCGCGCCAGTTCCTGCAGCACCTCGGCGCTGCGCTGCGGGTTCGCCATGGCCATGCTCTCGGTGACCTCCAGCTTGAGGCGATGCGTCGGCACGTTGCCCAGGGCGGCCAGCGTCGCGCGGGCATCGGCCAGCAGCTCGATGTCGCGCTCCAGCTGCACGCCGGACAGGTTCACCGCCACCTCGCCGGTGAAGCCGATGGCCTGCCAGCGGCGCAGCTGGGCAGCGGCCTCCAGCAGGCCCCAGCGTCCTATTGCCGTGATCTGCCCGCTGGCTTCGGCCACGGGGATGAAGTCGCCCGGCATGATCAGGCCCTTGGTCGGGTGGCGCCAGCGGATCAGCGCCTCGAAGCCCAGCAGCGCGCGGTCCGACAGGCGCACGAAGGGCTGGTAGTGCAGCTCGAACTGGTCGCCGGCGGCGAGCGCGGCATCGATGGCGTCGCGCAGCCAGCGGCGCGACTGCTCGACCAGTTGCTCGGCCGGGTCGAACTCATGCGTCTGGCCCGCGCCAAGTCGGCCGGCCCCGGCCAGCAGTTCATCGGCGCTCACCGGGCCGTGGCGGCGCTGCGCCCAGGCGATGCTCGCGGTCACCGCCAGGCGGTATTCGCCGAAGGGCGCTTCCAGCAAGGCCTGCACGCCCTTGGCGAGTTCGCCGGCCCGGTCCCCGCCGGCCAGCAGCAGCGCGAACTGGTCCGGGCCCAGGCGGGCGACGAGGTGGCGGGCGCCGAAGGCGGTCTTCAGACGCGCGGCCAGCTCGGTCAGCACGGAGTCGCCGGCGACCGGGCCGTGCTCCTCGTTCAACCCGCGAAAGCCGTCCAGCCCCAGCAGCAGCAGGCCGGTCTCGGGTGCCGGCACGCCGGTCAGCAGCTGCGTGAGCTGCTCGCGGAACAGCACGCGGTTGGCCAGGCCGGTGAGGCGGTCGTGCAGCGCGTCGAAGCTGATCTGGCGCTGCAGGCGCTGGCTCTCGGAAATGTCGGTGAGCGAGCCCGCCATGCGCACCGGCGCGTCGTTCTCGCGCACCGCCAGGCCGCGAGCCAGCAGCCAGCGCTCCTGCCCGCCCTGGCTGAAGTGCAGCACGTGGTGGAACTGCAGGCTGCGACCCTGCAGATGAGCCTGCAGCTCGTCGCTGAAGGCCTGGCCGGCGGCGGGCTCCAGGGGGAGCGTCCAGGCATCGATGCCCTGGCCGGCCTCCGCTTCGGACAGGCCCATCAACGCCAGCCAGCGCGGCGAGTAATAGACCGCGCCGCTCGGCAGATCCCAGTCCCACAGGCCATCGTTGGCGCCCTGGGCGGCCAGCGCATAACGCTGCTCGCTGGCGGCGAGCCGCCGCGCGGCATCCCGGCGCTGCGCCTGCTCGGCCGTGGCGCGCCAGGCGCTCGCCGCCAGCGTGGCCGCTGCCAGCGCCAGCAGCGGTGGCCCGAGCGACAGCACGGCATGATGAACCCGGAAGGCCCACTGCGCGGCAGCGAGGGTCCCGACCGCGCCCAGGCCGATCAGCGCCAGTGCCCGGCCCAGCGGCACGCGCGCCAGCAGGCCGACCGCGAGCAGCGGCAGCAGCAGGATGGCGGCCAGCTCGGCCGCAGCGCCCCATGCCGGGCGCACGAGGCTGCGGCCGGTGAGCAGGTTGTCGGTGACGGTGGCCAGGCGCTCCATGCCGGGCAGGCCGGCGTCAAAGGGCGACGGGAAGTGGTCGCCCGCGGCCAGCGCGGACACGCCGACGATGGCGATGCGGCCGCGCAGGCGTGCCGGGTCGACCTCGCCCGCCAGCAAACCGGCGAAGCCGACGGACTCGAATGTGCCGCTCGGGCCGTAGTAGTTGACGCCCAGCCGCGACAGGCCGTCGAGCGGCGCGCGTACCGGGCCGGCCTGCACCTGCTGGCCGATGCTGGCCCGCGCCTTGCGCCAGTCCGCGCCGCTTGCGAAGGCGGCCAGCCGCAGTGCCAGGGAAGGATAGACCTCGCCATTCAGCCGCAGCAGCGGCAGGTCGTGGCGCAGGCTGCCGTCGCTGCCGCGGCGCACGATGACATGGCCGAGTCCTGCAGCGGCGGCGGCCAGCGCGGGCTCGGGCGCCAGCAGGCGGCGCGGCGTGTAGAAGCCGGCCTCGCTGCGCGCCAGCCCGGCCTCGTTGTCGTAGCCGAGCAGCGCCTGGGCGAGGATCGGCGCTGGCGGCGGCGCGGTGTCCAACGGGCCGTCGTCGGGCAGCGCGAACGGGATCAGCGTGCGCCCGCCCTGCGTCATCGCCGCGGCCAGCGCTGCATCGCCTTCGGGCGAGCCGCCACCGGGCAGCAGCAGGATGTCCAGCGCCACCGCGCGGGCGCCGCCGGCCTGCAGTGCCTGCACCGCACGGGCGAGCTCCGCACGGTCGGGCACGCGGCCGCCGAGCCTTTCCAGCGCGACATCGTCCACGCGCACCAGCAGCAGCGGCAGCTCGGTGCCCGGCGCCAGCTTGCCGCGCCACAGCGTCTGCGCGTCCAGGGCCCAGTGATCCAGCCGCTCGAAGGCGGCCACCTCGGCCCGCCAGGCCCACACGGTGACGCCGAGCAGGGCCGCGGCCAGCGCGATCAGCACATAGCCAAAACGCCGGAGCACCGGACCCGTGGCGGACCGCCCGCCGTTCAATCCAGCGACCCCAGCCGCTGCTCGATGCGCTGCACCCGCTCGGGCGCCCAGGTGGACACGTCGCTGCAATCCTTGGCGTCGCAGCGCGTGCCGCTCAGGCTTTTCGCCAGCCGCACGGGGTAGCGCGGCTTGATGCCGCGGGTCTGGGCGCCGGTGGGTTCGACGTCGACCTGGCCGGTCTTCACGAGCACGGCGGTGGCCAGGTCGTCGCCCACTTCGACGCTGAACTCGGTGCCGCGCACGGCGGTCACGGCGGTGGGCGTGCGGACCTTCCAGCTGCCGCCCGCCGATGGATTCACGCGCTGGCCGATCAGGCCGAGCTCCAGCAGGAAGGACGCCTCGCGCGGCTTGGCCGCCTCGGCGCTGAAGGCCTCGATGCGCAGCTGGCTCTTGTCGGCCAGCACGAGCACGGAGCCATCGATGAACTTGAGCCGCACGCGGCCGGCGGCGCCGGTGCGCAGCGCGGTGCCGACGTCGAGCTTGTCGCCCACCGCCAGGGCCTTGCCGTCGACGCGCTGCGCCTCGCCGCTGACGGCAACAACCTCGCAGGCCTGCTGGGCCAGGGCTGCGGAACTCAGCAGGGAAAGACTCAACACCAGCGCACGCATTGCCTGATTCCTATCGTGATGGGTCGCCGAAGAGGGCGTAGCCCGCCCAGTAGAACGGATGCGCCCAGCGCCCGCCACCGAGAGTTCCCTCGATCATCCTCACTTGCGCGAGACGCAGGCCTTCGGCGCGCGGCACCTTGGCGGCGAAGACCGCGGACGTCAATGCGGCGGCCGACGCCGTCTCGACGCTCCAGTGCGTGGCCAGCACCGAACGGCTGCCGGCGAAGAAGAAGGCGCGCACCAGCCCCGACATGGCCGCCCCGCCCTGCTCGCCGGCCGCCGTGTTGCAGGCCGACAGCAGCACGGCCTGCGCGTTCAGGCGCAGCGTCAGCACGTCGTCCAGCTCCAGCAGCGGCGAGGCGGCCGCATCGGCCGTCTTCGCCAGCGCGAGCGCCGGCTTGGAGACACCCGGCAGTTCGCCCGGCATCAGCCCATGCGTGGCGAAGGCGACGAGACGGCGGTCGGACAGCGGCGCAGCCAGCACCGCCTCGCGCGTGGCCGCGGCGCCGAGCAGCAGGTCGGCCTGAGGATTGGCGCCGACGGCCCGGGCCAGCGCCATCAGTTCGGCACGCGTCTCGGGCAGCGGCGGGATGTCGCCGTAGCTGAAGCCCCAGCCGGCGTCGTAGGTCGTCGCGCTGCTGCCGAGGGCCGCGCGGCCGGGTCTCGAGGTGGACTTGAACTGCGGGTCGCCGATGCCGAACAGCGCCTTGGCCGCGGGCGCCGATGCCGCCGTGCGCCGCAGCGCGTACAAGGCGCCGGCCGACGGCAGCTGCGTGACGGCCATCCGGCGCGCGACGAAGGCGCCGGGCTCGGCGGCCGTGAGCGCCGCGGCGAAGGGCATGCCGGCCAGCGCCCCATCCGCGGCGACAAGCAGGCTCTTCACGGCGGCCGGCGGCGCCAGCGGCGCTATCAGTTCCTGCCAGACCTCATGCAGCGCCAGAACCGTGGGCGGCGACAAGGTGGCCGGTCGGCCGGTGCTGAGGTCAAGCGCCGTGCGGATCTGCGCAACCCGCTCGGCCCAGCCGGCAGCGCCGATCTTCGAGGCCGAGAAGCGCGCGCCCTCGCCCGGCACCAGCAGCCAGGTCAGGGTGGCGTCTTCCAGCGGCTGCACGACCAGCAAGGCCTCGCCGGGCGACAGCAGCTTGAGCAACGCGTCCTGCGCGGGCAGCGTTGGCGCGACGAGGTCGGCATAGGCCGGATAGGCCTTGGCGACGCGCTCGCGTTGCTGGGTCAACGCCTCGCGCGCGGCCTGCGCAGCTTCTCGCTGCTGGCGGATCTGCTCGCGCACGGCCGCGAGTTCATCGGCTTGCTGCTTCTGCCGCTGCTTACGTTCGGCGTCGGGCAGCGCCTTGAGCTGGGCCTTGGTCTCGTCGCTGGCGTTGCGGCGGCGCAGGCGGTCCTCCTCCCCGAGCGTCGCGTTCAGCGTCGTGTTGCGTGCCGACGCGGCGGCGCGCAGCGCCTGCTCCTCCTCGATCAGGCCGCGCAGCGCCGGCGTGGCGGCCAGCACGCGGGCGCTGGCATCCACCAGCGCGCGGTGGGTGCTGCCGGTCTGCAGCCGGTCGGCCACCTGCATGGCGCGGTCGGCCCAGGCCTTGTCCACCTTCTCGCCGCGCAGCGAACGCGCCGCGATCTCGCGCAGGAACTCGTCGAAGGCCAGGCCGAGCACGAAGCCGCGGGCACCGCTGAGGTCCAGATCCTGCCAGCCGCCGGGTGAATCGAGCAGCGCGGCGAACAGCGGCTGGTAGTCGCCCCAGGCGCCGCCCATGTCGCCCTTGAGCAGGCGCACGAACGCGCGCACGCCGGCGGCCTCCTGGGTCTGCGGATGGGCCTCGCCGTAGAGCCGCGTGCGGCTGCGGTGGATGCGCTCGACGGTCTCCAGCGCCTCATCGAAGCGGCCGTTCTTGGCGGCCAGCAGCGCGCGCAGGCGCCAGTCGCTGGCGCGGTCGCGGGCCAGGCTGTCGGCGGGCAGGCTGGCGAGAAAGTCGCGGTAGAAGGCGTCGGCCTCGGCCCAGCGGCGCAGGCCGATCAGCGAGCGCACCTGCTCCTGGCGTGCCAGCCAGCGCGCATGGCTGGCCGGGCCGGCGCCGGCACGCTGCAGCATGTCGTCCGAGCGCTGCGCGTTCTCCAGCGCGGCGGCGTACTGGCGTGACGCGACCTGGGCCTGAGCGAGCCGGTAGCTCCAGCGCGCGCCGAGGGCATCGGTGATCTGGCCGGCGCGCCACAGCGCCAGGTTGCCCTGGCCGATCTGCACCGCCTCGGGTGCGCGGCCCTGGCGCACGAGGGCGTAGGTCAGCATGCCCTGCGAGCCGTCGTACCAGCCGTAGGCGTCCTGCACGGCGGGGTCGCGCGCACCGGACGCAGTGCGGCGAGCCTCCTCCACGCCCTTCTGCGCCAGGCGAACCGCTTCACGCAGCGTCGTGGCGGCCTCGGCCAGGCGACCGTCGCGGCGCTCGATCTCGGAACGGATCTGCAGGCGGTCCACCTGCAGGCGCAGTGCGGCGCCCGGGTCCTGGCCGCCGGTCTCGTCCAGCGCCTGCTTCGTCAGGCTCTGCGCCCGCGACCACATGCGGTCCAGCAGCGCGCGGTCCCGGCCCTGCGCCAGCGCATAGACCTGGCGCAAAGCCGCACTGGCGCGGACCGCTGCGCTCAGCGTTGCGTCGCTGGCATAGGCATCTGCTGCCGCCAGCGACTTGCCGGAGCTGCCCCAGACGAACTCGGCACTCAGGTACTGGCGCACCCAGACATCGCCGCGCGGCTGATTGCGGCCCAGCTGCGCCAGCTCGGCCAGCAGCTCCACCCAGCGCCCGCGCTGCTCCAGCGACTGCGCCGCCCGCGCCTGCTGCTGCAGCAGGGCCAGCCGCGCCACGGGTTCGGCGGGCAGCGCTTGCGCCAGCAGTGCCTGCGCCTCGGCGGCCGGCATCAACGCGGCGGGCGAGTCGCCGGCGTCCTCCTCGTCGACCTGGGCCAGCACGGTCGTCGCCGCGAGCAGGCCGGCCAGCAGCCACATCCAATTGCGCATCCCCACCTCCCGGGGTGCCGATGCTAGAGCTTGCGTGCCGGCAACTGGGCCAGTAGCAACACCGAGGCCATCAGCCACATCGGCGCGGTCAGTGCGGTCGCGGCAGCCAGCAGGCCGAAGCCGACGGGCATGGCGACGGTCGCCCCGTTCACGGTCAGCATGCGCAGGCCGAGCGCCTGGCCGTGGCGCTCGGGCGGCGTGGCGCGGTGGAGCATCGCCAGGATCATCGGCTGCACCGACCCCAGCGCCGTGCCCAGCAGCGCCGAGCCGACCATCAGGCCGGCGGTGCCGGGCAGCCAGGCGTAGGCCATGAAAGTCAGCATGGCGACGAGCATTGCGCCGCGCAGCGCCTTGGCCTCGTCGATGTCGTCCGAGAACCTGACGATGGCCAGGCGCACCACCGTGGCCGCCGCGGCAAAGCAGCCCAGTACCAGGCCGATGCTCGACGCCGACAACCCGCGCGCATGGCCCACCACCGGCACGACGAAGCTGTGCGCATCCCAGCCGGCGGACAGCGCCAGGTTGACGATCAGCAGGCGGCGGTAGGCCGGCAGGCGGAACA
>SEEY01000956.1 GCA_004211235.1 Rubrivivax sp. | reverse complement strand
CCGGGTCGCTGGTCGAGCCGACCAGGGCGCTGCTGCCGCCGCTGACCACGGTCGGCGGGCCATACGACGGGCCCGGATACGAGCCCGACGGCACGCCGCCAGGGACACCGCCCGGCGGATGCCAGCCTTCGCCGCCGGTCACCGCCAGCAGGCCGGCGCCGTTCGGGAAGCTCAGCAGCTGGTGCGCGTAGCGGCCGCCGTCGCCGGCGAATGGGGCGGCGACCTGCAGCGGCCCGCCATCGCCGTCATCGTCGACCGCCGCATCGAGTTCGTCCTCGCTCGGTGCGCCGGCTTCGACCGGCAGCATCGCCACCTCGGAAATGCGGTTGCCGCAGCGGCCGCGGATTTCGCTCTTGCCGTCCGTCAGCAGGGTCTCGCCTTCGGCCAGCCTCACCTTCTTCGCGGTCCAGAACACCTGGTCGCCCTTGCGGTAGGACACGTACACGGCACGCGCCTTGGCGACCGTCACCGGATGCGCCTTCGCTACCGCGAACGAGGCATAGTGGGCTGCCACCACCTTGTCGGTCTGGATGACGTGCGCCAGCTCGGCGCGTCCCGATACACCACCCGCGACGATCGAATATGGATAGATACGGCGCGGACCGGCCGCCATCGCTGCGGTCCCGGCCGCGCCTGCGTCGACCCGCTGCGCCGACCCGGCAACCGCCGCCGCGGCAGACACGCCCTCCTGGCGCTCAAGCTGCAGCGACGGCGCGCGCCCACCCCACAGCAGGCCCGTGCATGTCGCCACGCCCAGCAGCGCCACGGCCAGGACGCGCTTCCTGAAGCGGAGACCTTCCCTGCTACGGTAGAGATAGGCAGTGCGATGATTCATTCGGGCAACCTGGGTAGGAGTGATCCTACAGGTTAGATGATTCCTAATTGCAAATCTATGGCTTCAGGCAATTTTTTGTGATTGGCGTTGCAAAAATGCCGAAGAAATTGACGGATTTGACAGTAGAATTGCCGATGTGCACTGCACGATGCTGCGACCGGCGGCACGGTGTCCAGCGCTGCGGGTTCAGGATTGCAGGCTCAGCCGGCCTTCGCGGTCGAGCAGGTAGCGGTCGAAATCGCGCGCCAGGAACAGCTGGCCGCCGTACGCCATGCGCGCTTCGGCCTCGACCGCGCCGATCGTCAGCGGACCGCTGTCCTGGTAGCGCGGGCTGAAATGGGTGAGCACCAGGTTCGGCACCCCGGCCGACTGGGCCGCGCTGGCCGTCATCTTGGCCGAGCTGTGCTGCGGTCCGGGGCCGACCTTGTACAGCACGTCTTCGGTATAGGTGGCCTCGTGGATCAGCACTTCGGCCGTGCGCGCCTCCTCCACCAGCAGTTGCGGCCGGTCGTTGTCGCCGCCGACGATGAGCTTGCGGCCCTTGCGCGGCGCCAGCAGGAAGTCGTCCGCCCGCAGGACGCGGCCGTCGTCCAGCGCCACGTCCTCGCCCTGCTGCAGGCGGCCCCAGGC
>SEEY01000955.1 GCA_004211235.1 Rubrivivax sp. | reverse complement strand
GGTCGCGTCGAACACGTTGAAGCCGCGCGCGGCGGCCTCGCGGCGCACCTCCTGGCTCACGCCGTGGGCACTGAACACGAGCGTCGCGCCGGGCGGCACTTCAGCGAGGTCCTCGATGAAGATCGCGCCGCGGGACTTCAGGTCGTTGACGACGTAGGTGTTGTGGACAATCTCGTGGCGCACGTAGATCGGCGCGCCAAACTTGACGAGCGCGCGCTCGACGATCTCGATGGCGCGGTCCACGCCGGCGCAGAAGCCGCGCGGCTCGGCCAGCAGCACTTCCCGGGGGTTTTGCACGGCGGCATTCATCACAGCACCCCGATCACTTGCACTTCGAAGCTCACCGGCTGGCCGGCGAGCGGATGGTTGAAATCGAACAGCAGCGCTTCCTCACCCAGCTCGCGCACGACGCCGGCATAACCACCCTGCCCGTCCGGGCCGGGGAACTGCACCACGTCACCGACGTTGTAGACCTCGTCCGGGTCGCCGAGCGTGCGCAGCAGCGACAGCTTCACGCGCTGCAGCAGTTCCGGGTTGCGTTCGCCGAAGGCCTGGCCGGCCGGAAGTTCGAAGCGCTCGTGCGCGCCCTCGGGCAGGCCGACCAGGCGCGCCTCGATGGCGGGCGACAGCTGGCCGGCACCGAGCGACAGCGTGGCCGGCAGGCCGCCGAAGGTATTGACGATGTCGGCACCGTCGGGGCCTGTGAGCCGGTAGTGCAAGGTCAGGAACGAGCCTGCCTGGATGGGATTCATGCCGGGATGCAAAGGAAAGGGGAAGCGCTTGGCTAGACTGGGCGCGATTTTATGTCGCTGACCCACCTGCCCCCGGACGCCCGCCCGCGCGAGAAGCTGCTCGCCCGCGGCCCGCAGGCACTGGCAGACGCGGAACTGCTGGCCTTGCTGCTGCGCACCGGTGTGCAGGGCACGCCAGTGCTGCAGCTGGCGCAGGGCCTGCTGGACCGCTTCGGCGGCTGGGCCGGCCTGCTCGCCGCCAGCGTGCACGACCTCGGCAAGGTCAAGGGCCTCGGGCCCGCCAAGCGCGCCGAGATCGCAGCGGTGCTGGAGATCGCGCGGCGCTCGCTCAACCAGCAGCTCGCCGAAAAGCCGGCGATGACCGATGTGGACGCGGTCAAGACCTTCCTGAGGCTGCACCTCGCCGGCCTGGGGCACGAGGTATTTGCGGTGCTGTTCCTGGATGCGCAGCTCAAGCTGATCGCCATGGAGACGCTGTTCACGGGCACGCTGAGCCACACCGCCGTGCACCCGCGCGAAGTCGTCAAGCGCGCGCTGGCGCTTGGGGCGGGCGCGGCCATCCTGGCGCACAACCACCCGAGCGGCATGGCCGAACCCTCCCAGGCCGACGAGCTGCTCACGCGCCACCTCGTGCAGGCGCTGGCGCTGGTGGAGGTGCGCGTGGTCGACCATTTCATCGTCGGAGCCACCGGCGTGGTGTCGTTTGCCGAACGGGGG
>SEEY01000203.1 GCA_004211235.1 Rubrivivax sp. | reverse complement strand
CTTCCACGCCAACCTGCTGCAGGCGGCGGTGGCCACCCAGTCGCCGGTGCTGCCGGTCGTGCTGCGCTGGCATGAGCCCGGCGAGCGCTTCAGCACGTCGGCGCGCTTCATCGGCGGCACGACGCTGATGCAAAGCCTATGGGCCATCGCGTCTGGGCGCGGTCTGGGGATCGCTGTGCAGATCCTGCCGCCGATGCCAACCGCCGGGCTGGACCGGCGGGCCCTCAGCGAGGCATTGCGGCGGCTGATGGGCGCGAAGCTAGGTTGAAGGCGCAGTTGCAAATCAAAGAGTACTTCGCAGCACCACCGGCCTGATCTTCAGTACCTCGGCGTTGCGCCCGAGGGCATCGTCCAGCGTCGCCATCTGGTGCACGCCAGCAGCTTCCGCACAGGCCAGGTGCAGAGCGTCGCCGGCCCGCAATGCGCTACTGGCGTCAAGCACCAACTCGGCAGCGCGGTGAAACGTGGCTGGCTCGACAGAGAGCAGTCGAAGGTCAGCCGCCACCAGGCGCTCAAAACGTGCCCAAGCGTCCTTCGCCTGCTGCGCGTCGATCACGCCCCTGCGCTGCTTGATGCCCAAGGCGCTGGCGAACTCCGTGATGCACCATGTCGCAGAGACCAATTCATTGGTCTCGCGCGCATACCAGGCAGCCGCGACCTCGCTGTGTGGCTCATGCAGAAACAATGGCACGAGGATGCTGGTGTCGACATAGACCAGCTCAGTACCGCGCGCCATGGCGCAATTGCTCCATCACGGAGTCGCTCACGGGCAAGCCTTGCCAAGCCCCGGTCAATTCGACTGCAAATGCTTGGCGATTCCAATGCGTGGTTCGAATCGACAAACTACCGTCCACCGTGAGTCGCGCTTCAACGGTGGCACCTTCTCGGAGCCCGAGTTGACGCACCACGTCGGACGGGATGCGAAGGGCAAGGCTATTTCCCCATTTGGCCAGCTGCAGGTTCATGATGTATATCCGCAAATGTGTATACATCCTAGCTGATGGCTACGCGGTGTCAACGTCAAGGTCGACGTTCGTAGCCATTGGTGTACTTTGCCCACGCCAGGGCCTCCGAGGTGGCTGCATATGGGCGGCCCTCTGGGCCGATGGTGCCAGCCCAGGTGTGGTGTCTCAACAGCGCGAAATCGGCGACATATTCGTCGATCTCGGGTTCGTGACGACCGGGGACGAGGGCGATTTGGACGTGGCCACGATGCCGAGATCGAAGCCGCGCTTCAGGTGGCTGAGCGACTCATTCCCGGCGACTCGGTTGCAGTTGACGGGCGGCAAATCAAGTTCAGCCAGCAGTTCCAGCGCTGAGCCCGGCGGTGCACGAAATAGTCTGGCATGTCGCGCCGGTTGATAGGCTCGACGAGCAGGCGCATCGGCGACTGTGCGGCGGCCCAGTCGCCCGGTTTGCGATCCACGTGGTCCTGGTTTCAGGCATGTCATCGATCAGGCCGGCCACCAGGTGCATGCGCTCCGCGCCGAGGCGCGCAGAGATCGAGGTCGTGCAGCGTCGCGCCGCGGAACTCCGCCTGGCACCCGGGCCACGCCGGCGCATTCATCAGCATGACGCGCAAACCGGCCAGGCGAGCGGCGAGGGGCTCGCGGTCGTGCAAGATGGGGCTGCTGCAGCTCGACGGCGTACAGCCTTCGGCGCACGTTGCATCAGGCCGGTCGAGGTAGGCGTGTTCCCTGTACAGCCTGTCGATCTTCGCGCCAAGATCCGTGCGTTTTGGAACGCCGTGAGCTGTATTTCTTGAAATGCGGCTCAACAAATGAGCTGATTCATTAAAATTCGGCTCATGCCAAATGACCGTCAGCGCAAGGTGCTTCTGTCTGTTGGGTGATGGCGATGGCGGCTTCCTGGGTGGTCTGAACGTCGAGAAGTACGTAAAGATTGTCGGAACATCGAAACCGACAGCGACGTGAGACCTGACTGCGAAGGTCACGCATGAGTTGCTGCGGACCACCGGCGTCGGCAAAGCCCTTTGCTGCTACGTCAACGTACCGGGCTGGAAGCACGGCATGACTTTGACGGCGCGGCCGGTTTGCCGGCCCAGAACCATTCCCCTACCTGAACCATGCCAGGCCGGCCGTCGTGCCTGCACGCGGCCGGTATTCCAAGCCGATGGCGCCGGACCAGGCGTGTGCCTGCAGCAGCGCGAAATCGGCGGCGTATTCGCCGGCTTCGGGTTCCTGGCGACCGGCCACGCCTGCGACTTGCACATGGCCAAGGACGCCGAGGTCCAGCGCCCGCTTGAGATGCGTGAGTGACTCTCCTTCTGCGACCCGGCAGTGATAGAGGTCCATCTGCAGTTGCACTTGTGGAGAGTTCAGTTCGGCCAGCAGTGCCAGCGCCTGCGCCTGCCGATGCAGGAAATAGCCAGGCATGTCGCGCCGGTTGATCGGCTCGACGAGCAGGGGCAGCGGCGACTGTGCGGCGGCCCAGGCCAGGTTTGCCAGCCACGTCGCGCGGGTTTCGGGCGTGTCGTCGGCAAGTCCGGACAACAGGTGCACGCGGTGGGCGCCAAGGCGAGCAGCGAGATCGAGCCCGCGCAGCGTCGCGTCGCGGAACTCCGACTGGCGCCCAGGCAGCGCCGCAAAGCCTCGCTCGCCGGAGGCCCAGTCGCCGGCCGGCGCGTTGAGGAGCACGACGCGCAAACCGGCCAGGCGAGCGGCAAGGGCGTCGAGGTCGTGTAGATGCGGCTGCTGCAGCTCCACGGCTGCGAAGCCATCGACCCGTGCGGCGTCCACGCGGTCGAGGTAGGCGTGCTCCGTGTAGAGCCAGTCGAGGTTGGCCGCGAAGCGCGCCGGGATCACTTCGCTTCTGCCACCAGCGCCGGGTTCAGCCGCGGGTCGTTGTACATCTTGAACTGGCGGTAGACCTTGAAGTAGGCACGGCCGGCGCGCGCATCGGCCAGCAGTTCGTCGAAGCAGCCGCCGAGGTCGGCCCGCTGCTGGGTGAGCCGCTGCAAGCGCTCGCCGCAGGACTGACGGTGCATCTCGTCGACGTCCTGGCGCAGCGTCTGCTCGCGCATCGCGGCAATCTTCAGGCCCAGGATGGAGATGCGGTCCAGCATGGAGCCGGCCGTCTCGCTGTTCAGCCGCGCGCCGGAGGCCACGGTGGACCGAGGCAGCGCGCTCGCCAGCGTGGCCGTGTCGACCAGCCCGAGCGCCGCCAGCAGGAACTCGTCGATGCGTTCGATGGCATCGTTACGGGCCTGGTTGTGTCGGTCGATGGCGCGCTTGTTGGCGACTATCTCGGCATCGGGCGCGCGGGTGCGCCGGGCGAGGTCTTCCTGGGCCCACAGGCTGCGGTTGTGGAAGTGGTTGGCGGCGATCCAGCCGCCGAGATCATCGGCCTCGACAGCCGTTGGCGTCGTGGCCAGGGCAGCGTCATGGCTGGCGATCACGTCGGCGGAAGAGGGCAGGGTGATCTCGGGCATGGAGGGCGGGCCTGCGCAGGGAGAATCCGCGCCACTTGTAAAGACTTGCTGATGATAGAAGCCCGACCGTTGATCGTCCGTTTGCGCAATTTCGTCGGCGACACCGTGTTGAGCGTGCCGGCGCTGCGGCTGCTCGAGGCCCACGGCTACCGGCTGGAGCTGGTGGGCAAGGGCTGGGCCCGCGGGCTGCTGCAGGCGCAGGGCTGGGCGGTCCACGTGCGGCCCGAGCGCCTGGGCGAGCGGGTCGCCCAGCTGCGCGGACTGCGGCACGGCTTCCGGGCGGAGGACCCGGCCTTCGACCGCCGCTCGAACACGCTGCTCTTTCCCTACGCCTTCTCGGCGGCGCTCGATGCCCGCCTGGCTGGCCTGAAGGCGGAAGGCCATGCGGGCGACGGCCGCTCCTGGCTGCTCAGGCGCGGCCATCCGCGCCGCGAGAACCGCCACACGCTGGTGGAATATTGGGAACTGGCCTGCGATTTCCTCGGCGTCCAGGCCGAGCCGCCGGCGGATATCCATCTGAAGGTCAGTGACGCGCAGCATGAGCTGGCCCGGGCGCTGCTGGCGGTGCATGGCATCGACGCGCCACACTGCGTGCTGATCTGCCCGTTTGCGAACGGCCGTGTGGAGTTTCTGGACCGCAGCTGGCCGGCCTTCCCGGAGTTTGTGCGGCGTCTGCATGCGGCCGGCCGGCAGGTCGTCATCGTGCCCGGGCCGGCGGAGCTGCAAGGGGCCAAGCAGCTCTACCCGGATGCGATCCGCCTCGACGGCGTGGCGCTCGGGGTCTACAACGCGCTGCTTCAGCTCGCCGGCGTCGTGGTGGCCAACGACACCGGGCCGGCGCACATGGCCGCCGGCGTGGGCGCGCGGCTGTTGAGCATCTGGGGCCCCGTGGACGCGGCGCGCTGGGCGCCCTGGGGCTCGACCGTCACCTTGATGCGACGCGGACCGGGTGAGTGGTCCAGCGTCGACGAGGTGCTGTCAGCAGTGGATCAGGCCCTGGCCCGATAGGCGGTCGGTCAGGCTGCCGTCTTGCCTTGTGCGGCCACTGCGGCTGCGGCCTTGGCTGCGGCTTCCGCATCACCCAGGTAGTAGCTCTTGATCGGCTTCAGGTTCGCATCCAGCTCGTAGACCAGTGGAATGCCGTTCGGGATGTTGACGCCGACGATGGCGTCATCGGCGATGTTGTCCAGGTACTTCACCAGCGCCCGGATGCTGTTGCCGTGCGCGGCAATCAGCACGCGCTCACCGCCCTTGATGGCGGGCGCGATGGTGTCGTTCCAGAACGGCAGCACGCGGGCCACCGTGTCCTTCAGGCATTCGGTCAGCGGAATGTCTTCGGCATCCAGACCGCGGTAGCGGCGGTCGCCGCGTTCGCTGCGCGGGTCGGTCGCTTCCAGCGCCGGCGGCGGCGTGTCGTAGCTGCGGCGCCAGATCAGCACCTGCTCGTCGCCGAACTGCTTGGCCATGTCGGCCTTGTTCAGGCCCTGCAGGCTGCCGTAGTGGCGCTCGTTGAGGCGCCAGGCGTGGCGCACCGGCAGCCACGTGCGGTCCATCTGGTCCAGGGCATGCCACAGCGTCCAGACGGCGCGCTTGAGTACGGACGTGTAGGCGATGTCGAAGTCGTAGCCTGCTTCCTTCAGCAGGCGGCCGGCGGTCTTGGCCTGTTCGACGCCGGTGGGCGTCAGGTCCACGTCGGTCCAGCCGGTGAAGCGGTTTTCCAGGTTCCAGGTCGATTCGCCGTGGCGGATGAGGACGAGCTTGTACATGGGCAGCAGCGCACAGGTGGTGGAAGGCGGCGGATTATCGGCTGCGGCGATAATCGCCGGCTTCGTTGAATCTCACGGGATGCTTGCTTGAACTTCCTGATCCAGAACTGGTTTTTGATCGTCGCCGCCCTCATCTCGGGCGGCATGTTGCTCTGGCCCATGCTCGTGTCGGGCTCGCAGGGCGGGGGGCTCACCACCGCCCAGGCGGTGCAACTGATCAACCGCGAGAAAGGCGTGCTGATCGACGTCAGCGAGCCGGAAGAGTTCGCCAAGGGCCATGCGGTCGGCGCCCGCAACATCCCTCTGGGCCAACTCGAGGGTCACAAGCAACTGCCCAGCAACAAGGCCCTGCCGCTCGTGTTGGTGTGCGCCACTGGCGCACGCGCCGGCCGCGCGGCGGGCATGCTGCGCAAGCTGGGCTACGACAAGGCCCAGGTGCTGGCAGGTGGCCTCAAGGCGTGGCGGGAGGCCAATCTGCCGGTGGAAAAGACCGCGTAAAGCGGTTCTCGCCAAGCCGGATCCCTCGCGGTTCCATTGGCAAAAGACCGCCATTGAGGAGATTGAGCATGGCTCAAGTGAAGATGTACACCACCCAGGTCTGCCCGTTCTGCGTGCGCGCCAAGATGCTGCTCAAGCAGCGCGGCGTCGAGCAGATCGACGAAGTCCGTATCGACCTCAACCCGGAAGAGCGCCAGGCCATGATGAGCAGGACCGGCCGGCGCACCGTGCCGCAGATCTTCATCGGCGACACCCATGTCGGGGGGTGTGACGACCTGATCGCGCTGGACCAGCGCGGCGAGCTGCTGCCCTTGCTGCAGGCAGCTTGATTTCAAGCCCGGGCAAGCCCCACCAGTCCCGCGCAGGCTCTGTCACGAGGCCTCGCCCATAATCCGACACCGCCCGCAGCGCGCCGCCTGCGGGCTTTTGTTTGACGCTTCGTTCGAAAGAGTTCCATGGCCGACGAGATCCAAGCTGCCGCCGAAGGCACCCCCGTATTCCAGATCCAGCGCATGTACCTGAAGGATCTGTCGCTGGAGCAGCCGAACGCGCCGCACGTCCTGCTCGAGCAGCATCAGCCCCAGGTCGACATCAACCTGACGCTCTCCGCCGAAAGCGTGACCGAAGGCATCTTCGAGGTCTGCGTGACGGCCACCGTCAACACCAAGGTCGGCGACAAGACGCTGTTCCTGGTGGAAGCCAAGCAGGCCGGCATCTTCGAGATCCGCAACGTGCCGCAGGAGCAGGTCGAAGGCATCCTGGGCATCGTCTGCCCACAGATGGTCTATCCCTATCTGCGCGCCATCGTGTCGGACGTCTGCACCCGCGCCGGCTTCCCGCCCGTGCTGCTGACGGAAGTGAACTTCCAGGCCATGTTCGACGCCCAGCAGGCGCAGCGCGCTGCGCAGGGCGGCAGCCAGGCCGTCAACTGATCTGCCGCAAGTGCTGACGACGCCCCGCCGAAAGCGGGGCGTTTTTCTTGGGTGAAACTCTCGCGCATGACGACGATGAAGATCAGCGTGCTCGGTGCCGGCGCCTGGGGCACGGCGCTGGCCATCCAGGCCGCCCGGGCCGGCCATGATGTGCGCCTGTGGGGCCGCGATGCCGAAGCCGTGGCGCAGATGCGCGCCCGCCGTCGCAACGCCGACTATCTGCCGGACAGCGAACTGCCCGAACACCTCGGCTTGACGGCCGACCGGGCCGAGGCCGTCGCCCATGCCGCAGACGGGTTGACCATCATCGCCACGCCGATGTCCGGCCTGCGCGAGACGTTGGCCGCTCTGCCGGTGACGCAG
>SEEY01000954.1 GCA_004211235.1 Rubrivivax sp. | reverse complement strand
CCTTGATGCGGCCCTGCACCTCACGCTCGCGAACGCGCTCGGTCATCATCTGATCGCGCAGGTTCTCGCGGAAGCCCTTGTAGTCGGTGCCGTCCGACTTGAGCCGCTCGCGCAGCTGGGCCATCGTCAGTTTGTTTTGCGCGGCCACATTGGCCACCACGCGGTCGAGTTCAGCTTCGTCGACGCGCGGGCCGTTTTCGCGGGCGTGGGTGACGAGCACGCGGTCCTCGATCAGCGCCTCCAGCGCCTGCTTGCGCAGGCCGGCCGTCTCCGGCATGGCCTCGCCCTTCTGGCGAGCCTCCAGGCGCAGGCGCTCGGTGCGCTGGATCACCTCGCTGGCCGCGACGACGTCCTGGTTGACGACGGCGGCGATGTAGTCCCCTGGCTGCAGCGTGGGCGTCTGGGCCGGGGCCTGAAAGGCGGCCAGGGCCAGCGTCACGGCAAGAAGAGGAGGAGCGAGGCGATGGATCATGGTAGGAAGTCTGAACTCGGCGAGCGGTCGGAACTCAGCCGGCGGTAGCCGGGCACATTGTCCTTCAAGACCTTCAGCGCATTCGAGCCGAGCTGGCTGAGGCCCACGAGCTCCAGCTGCAACATCATGCGGGTATTCGTCTCAGCACGGCCGGTGGACAGCCGCTCGATGCCGAAGCGCAGCACCCAGCAGCCGGCGTCGTACTCGAAGCCGGCGACGGAATCGGTCAGCCGCTTGTCGCGCAGCGAATACTGCACGCGGCCGGCGCTGTACCAGGCGCCTGGTGCTGTTGGCACCACGCTGCGTGACGGGCGTGCCGTAGAGCGGCCACTGCCACGCGAACTCGACCTGCTCGCTCTGCGCACGCGCCAGCCGGTAGGCGACGCTGACGGTCCGGTACGGGCCCGGCGAGTAGCGGGCGCGCACGACCGAGCGCACGGAGCGGTTGGTCTCGGGATTGAACTCCAGCGTGCTCTCGGCCCACCAGCGCTCGTCCAGGTGGGCGGCGGCCGCCAGCAGCAGGTCGGAGAAGCGCTGCGTGACGGGCTGGCCGTCGGGCGTGATGCGCTGGTCGCGGAACAACACGCGCTGGACGGCGCCCACCCGCAGGATCTCCTCGCCCTGCGACGCACTGACCCAGCGGCTCGTGGCGCCGAAGCTCAGCGCATGCAGGTCCGACACGCGGTCCACACCCGAGAACTGGTTGTCGGTGTAGATGGAGTCGAAGTTGAAGTCCTTGGGCGCCGCGTCGAAGTTGGGCAGCGCGGCCTGGTCGCGGAACGGCGTGTTCACGTAGAGCACGCGCGGCTCCAGGCTCTGGCGCATCTGGCGGCCGAAGAGCTTGGTGTCGCGCTCGAAGACCCAGCCGTGGTCGAGGCTGAAGGTCGGGATGACGCGGCTCATGCGCCGGCGGCCATCGGCCTGCGGCCGGTCCAGGTCGTAGGCGGCAGCATTGACGGACAGCCGCGGGATGAACCACCAAGCCTCGCCGCCCAGCGGTGCGGCGACGTGGCCCAGCGCGTGTACGCGCTGGCCGCCCCTGGCCTGGCCGGGCAGCGCCGAGCCGGGCAGATCGAAGCGGTTGTATTCCAGCTCCAGGCCACCTTCCAGCCGCGCCTTGCGGCCCCAGGGGCGGAAGCTGTCGAGCACGGCCTCGTCAGCCGCCGTGGTGACGCGGATGCCGAGCTGCGGGCTGCGCTGGTAGGGTGAATCGAACTGGGCCAGCGCGTCGCTGCCCTGCAACGTCTGCCAGCGCTGCAGCCGGGCATAGGTGTCGATGCCCCCCCAGGACAGCTCGCGGTGGCGGTTCAGTGCCAGGTCGGCCGCCAGCAGGCGCGGGGTCTGGCTCTCGACGCGGCGCGACAGGTCCTTCCAGTAGTCGTCGTCGGAGACGCGCTCGCTCTTCAGCCGGTAGTGCCAGTCGCCGAACACGCCGTCGTTGTTGAGCTTGAGGCCCCAGCGCGTGCTCTTGAAGACGCGGTCGCTCGGCAGCACGTCGACGTTGATGCGGCCGGCATGGCCGGGCTCCAGGTAGCGGAATTCGCCGTCCACGCCGACGCCGCGCTTGGTCATCACGAACGGCGCCAGCGTCGCGTCGCGCTGCGGCGCGATGTTCCAGTAATAGGGCACGCCCAGTTCGAGGCCGCTGCGGTTGTCCAGGAAGATGCTCGGCGGCAGCCAGCCGGACTTGCGCTCCGAGCTGAGCGGGAAGCTCAGGGACGGTGCGGCCAGCAGCGGCACGCCCAGGAAG
>SEEY01000953.1 GCA_004211235.1 Rubrivivax sp. | reverse complement strand
GTGCTGCTGAGCCTGAAGAAGGTCGGGCCGTGAAGCGCCGACGAGGCCGAGCGTGGCCTGCCGGCGCTTCACGGCCCGACCTTCTTCAGGCTCAGCAGCACCACGTCGTGGCTGCGCAGCTTGAGCGTCACGGTGGCGGAGCCGCTGGTGCCCACGCGCAGTTCGCGCTGCACCTCGGGCCGGTCCGTCGTCAGGCCCTGCAGCTGCGTCAGCTGCCGGCCGTCGAGGTTCTTCGGCGAGCCCATCTTCAGGTAGGCCGTGTGGGCGTCGTTGACTTCATAGCCCGTGCGGCGCTGGGTGAGCTGGTACTGGCCGGGCGGCAGGTGGCGCAGCTCGACGGTCGCGCTGCCGGCGTCCCGGGCCGGCTGCGGCTTGCCGAAGAAGCTGCGGTTGCTGGCCGTCTGGTCCGGCTGGCGCCAGTCCCAGACGATGGCATTCATCTGGTCGCCGTCGACGGCCGCCCAGGTGGAGGCATCGCTGGTCGGTACTTCCTTGCCCTTCAACGCCGCGAGGTATTTGTAGGCGAACCAGACCGGCTTGCGGATGCCTTCGCGCGTCATCAGGCCGAAGCCGCCGTGGAAGGGCGCGTCCGGCGGGCCGGGCTCCTCGAACAGGTCGCTGTAGACCCAGTAGCTCATGTGCTGGGCCAGGCCCTGGCTCTGCTTCAACTTGGTCAGCACGTAGGGCGCGCTCATGTAGCTGTCGTGCACCAGGTCGCGCGGGTTGTAGCTGCTGCTCCATTCGGTGAAGAACAGCGGCAGGCCGGGCAGGTGCGAGGCTTCGATCTCCTTGCGCACGCGCCGCACGTCGCCCACGATGGCGTCCGGTGACTTGGACAGTTTGCGGTCTTCCTTGCCGAACTCGTCCAGGAAGCCCTCATCGACGCCGTAGGTGTGGGTCGTGATGAAGTCCACCGGCGTGTTGGTGACCTTGGCATGGGCCAGGAACTCCGGCACCCATGCGGCGCCGGCCGTCGACGGGCCGCCCACGCGCAGCAGCGGGCTGACGGCCTTGATCGCCCTGGCGGTGCGGGTGTAGAGGTCGAAGTAGGCCTTCTGATCAGCCTTCTCCCAGAAGCCGTCGAGGTTGGGCTCGTTCCAGACTTCGAAGTACCAGTCGTGCACCTCGGCCGCGCCGTAGCGGTCCAGCAGGTGTCGGATGAAGGCGTCGATCAGCGCCACCCAGCCCTCCGGCTCGGGGTGGGAGGTGTTGCCGTTCCAGTAGAAGATCTTGTTGTCCGAGGTCTTCAGCGCCAGCGGCGTGAAGCCCAGTTCGACGAAGGGCTTGATGCGCCGCGCCAGCATCGCGTCATAGAGCTTGTCGATGCCGGTGAAGTCGAACACCAGCTTGCCGGCGGCGTCGCGCGTGACGGTCTTGAACACGTCGTGGAAGATGGCGTGGAAGCGCAGGTAGCGAAAGCCGAGTTCATCCACCGCCGTCTTCAGCTGCGCGAGCGCATCGGGGCGGTAGGT
>SEEY01000952.1 GCA_004211235.1 Rubrivivax sp. | reverse complement strand
GCTTTCCACTTTGCTGGCCGACCAGGAAAGCGGCGTGCGCGGCTTCCTGTTGAGCGGGCAAGAGTCATTTCTTGCGCCTTACTCGCTGGCGTTGGCCCGCTTCGGCGCCGAGATGGACGCCGCGCAAGCCTTGGCAAAAGACAACCGCGAGCAGCTCGACCGCCTGCGCCAGATCAACTCGCTGGCCGCCCGATGGAACGGCTATGCGCGCGACGTCATCGACCTGAAGCGGCGCGGCGAGCCGGTGGAGGAGGTCGTCCGCTCCGAGCGCGGCAAGGTCATCTTCGACCAGATCCGCCAGGAGCTCCGCACCTTCCGCGACAACGCGAGCGGCCAGCTGGCGCAGCGGCGCAAGGATGCCGAACAGGGCACGGTGCTGGCGGTGGCGGGCTACATCGCCCTGCTGCTGGCGGTGAGCGGCCTGATCGCGTGGTCGGGCCGGCGTGACATCACCAACCTGTCGCGTGAATACACCGAGGCGCTGGACGCGATGGAGCGCAGCAACCGCGACAACGCGGCGCGCGCCTGGATGCGCGGCGCTCAGCTCGACCTCGCCAACGAGCTGGCCGGCGAACGCTCGGCCGCGGGGGTCACCGGGCGCACGCTGGCCTTCCTGGCCAACCGTGCCGGCGCCATCGTCTCGGCTGCGTTCATCCGCGGCGACGACGGCGAGCTGCGCCGTGTGGCGGCCCATGGCGTGCGCGCCGACGATGCCGCCATGCCGGACGCCGAGCACACGCTCGTCGGCCAGGTCTGGCGGGACGCCAAGCTGCTGCGCCTGCCCGGCCTGCAGGCCGACTTCCTGAAGGTGGCCACCACGCTGGGCGACATGCCGCCGCAGGAGGTGCTGCTGCTGCCGGCCCTGCATGAAGGCACGGTCAACGGCGTGCTCGAGCTGGGCTTCATGGAGTCGCCCGACGCGCGCACGCTGGCGCTGCTGGAACACCTGCAGGAGCCGATGGGCACGCTGCTCGACGCGGCCGAATACCGCCAGCGCCTGCAGCGCTCGCTGGAGGAAACGCGCCAGCTCAACGAGGAACTGCAGGTGCAGCAGGAAGAGCTGCGCACCGCCAACGAGGAGCTGAGCGAGCAGTCGCGCGTGCTGTCGGAATCGCAGTTGCAGCTGGAGGAACAGCGCGCGGAGCTGGAGCAGACGAACGTGCAGCTCGGCGAGCAGTCGGAGGCGCTGTCGCGCCGCAATGCAGCGCTCAGCCAGGCGCAGGCCGACCTGAAGGACCGCGCGCAGGAGCTGCAACGCGCCAGCCGCTACAAGTCCGAGTTCCTCGCCAACATGAGCCACGAGCTGCGCACGCCGCTGAACAGCTCGCTGATCCTGTCCAAGCTGCTGTCCGAGAACAAGCCGGGCAACCTGACGGAAGACCAGCTGCGCTTTGCCACGACCATCCACTCCGCGGGGCAGGACCTGCTCACGCTGATCAACGACATCCTCGACCTGTCCAAGGTCGAGGCCGGCA
>SEEY01000202.1 GCA_004211235.1 Rubrivivax sp. | reverse complement strand
GCCACGAGCGCTCAAAAACTCATGCGGTTGAGAAGTCACATCCGCCGCGGGCCTCGCCATGCCGGCGGCTGCCGCCGGGCGGCCGCACGGCCGAGAATGGCCGCTGCATCAGCGCGCCGGGCGCCTGCCTCACCGCGAGCGGCTGCGTGTCAGCTCCACGCCGACCTTCGCGCGCCAGCTGATCGTGCCCGCCCTGCTGGCCAGCCACCCACCGCTGCGCGAGCCCGCGGACCTGTTGACCCTGCCGCTGCTGCGCACGCCGCTGCAGCCCTGGTCGCCCTGGCTGCGCGCCTCGGCCAGGCCGGCGGCCGAGGCGTTCTCGGTCTGGCTGCGCGGCCACTGCCGGGCGCTGGACGCCGCGGAAAACTCTTCCGCCACCGGCTGAGTTTTTTTCCGTTGCGCCGGGCCGCGCCCGGCCTAGCATCGCGGCCCCTGCCACGCTTGCACGCTGTCCGCCGCCATGCCCGTCATCACCTGCATCGAAGACCTGCGCCAGCTCGCGGAAAAGCGCGTGCCGCGCATGTTCTACGACTACGCCGACTCCGGCTCCTGGACGGAGACCACCTACCGCGCCAACGAGAGCGACTTCAAGGCCATCAAGCTGCGCCAGCGCGTGGCCGTCAACATGGAAGGCCGCAGCACCGCCGTCAAGATGATCGGCATCGACGCGAAGATGCCCGTGGCCATCGCGCCCGTCGGCCTGACCGGCATGCAGCACGCCGATGGCGAGATCCATGCGGCACGCGCCGCCGAGAAGTTCGGCATCCCGTTCACGCTGAGCACGATGAGCATCTGCTCCATCGAGGACATCGCCGAGAACACCACCGCGCCGTTCTGGTTCCAGCTCTACATGATGCGCGACCGCGAGGCCATGGCCCGCATGATCGACCGCTGCAAGGCCGCCAGGTGCTCGGCCCTGGTGCTGACGCTGGACCTGCAGGTCATCGGCCAGCGCCACAAGGACCTGAAGAACGGCCTGACGGCGCCGCCGCGGCCGACGCTGGCCAACATCCTCAACCTCGCCACCAAGCCGCGCTGGGTGCTGGGCATGGCGGGCACGAAGCGCCACACCTTCCGCAACCTGGTGGGTCACGTCAAGGGCGTGAGCGACATGCGGTCCCTCTCGGCCTGGACGAACGAGCAGTTCGACCCGCGCCTGTCCTGGGCCGACATCGCCTGGGTCAAGGCCCAATGGGGCGGCAAGCTGATCCTGAAGGGCATCATGGAAGCGGAGGACGCGAAGCTCGCCGTGCAGGCGGGTGCGGACGCCATCGTCGTCAGCAACCACGGCGGCCGCCAGCTGGACGGTGCGCCGAGCAGCATCCACGCACTGCCGGCCATCGTCGCCGCGGTGGGCTCGCACATTGAGGTGTGGATGGACGGCGGCATCCGCTCCGGTCAGGACGTGCTGAAGGCCTGGGCGCTCGGCGCGCGCGGCACGATGGTCGGCCGCGCGATGGTCTACGGCCTGGGCGCCATGGGCGAGGCCGGCGTGACCAAGATGCTGCAGATGCTGCACAAGGAGCTGGACGTGACGATGGCCTTCTGCGGCCACACGCAGCTGACGCAGGTGACGCGCGACATCCTCGTGCCGGGGACCTACCCAGCCCTCTGATCGCCTTGCGGGGTGCCCTCTCCGGGCCTGATGTCAATTAAGCACGGTCTCATTTCGTTTTTATCGTTTTTGCTCTTTTTGCATCATCGTCAATCTAGACTTCGGGTCAAGGCGCTTGGCGGGACCTCCCTGAGCGTCACCAAGCAAACTATTGATCGACGAGGAAAAAAGATGAAGCGTCCACTGACCGTGACCCAGCGACTGGCCCTGGGCTTTGGCCTGTTGTTGGTGTTGATCCTGCTGATTTCCGCGTTTGCATGGCGCGCCCTCGGCCAGTCCGACCAGGCGATGAAGACGATCTACGAGGACCGCACCGTGCCGATGGGGCAACTGGGTGACATCCGCTACCTCGCTGCACGCGACCGCGTCATCCTGGCGGACGCCGCACACAGCGGTGATGTGAACCAGACCGCCAAGCGCCTGGCGGAGTTCGACAAGAACCGCGCCCTGGCCAACGCCACATGGGCCAGCTACCTGGCGACCTATCTCACGCCCGACGAGGCGGTGCTTGCCAGGAGGCACGCCGCAGACATGGATGCCTACGTGGCCGGCGGGCTGCTGCCGGCCGCCGCAGCGCTCCGGCGTGCCGACTACGGCGAAGCCCTCACGCTGCTGAACAACCAGGTCAGCACGCTGTCGCCGGCCGCCCAGGACAGCTTGCGCGCCCTGCTGGACCTGCAGGTGCGCGTGGCCAAGGAAACCTATGAGGAAGCCTCGGCGGAGAACAGCAAGCGGCTGATGCTCATCGTCGTCGCGGCCATCGTCAGCGGCGTGCTTGCCACCATCACGACGCTCATGGTCACGCGCCGCATCGGCCGCCAGCTCGGCGCCGAGCCGCATGAACTCTCAAGCGTGGCCAACCGCATTGCCTCCGGCGACCTGACGCAGCAGGCCACGTCGCAGGCCGCTCCCGAAGGCAGTGTGATGGCCGCCATGCTGGCGATGCGCAACACGCTCAACACGCTGGTGCACACGGTGCGCGAAGGGGTGGACAGCGTCGCCACCGCCAGCGGCCAGATCGCCCAGGGCAACCATGACCTGAGCTCACGCACCGAAGAGCAGGCCTCGAATCTGCAGCAGACGGCGGCATCCATGGAGCAGCTCAACGGCACCATCCAGAGCACGGCCGGCAATGCGCAGAATGCACAGCGCCTGGCGCAGGATGCGGTGCGGGTCGCCCGCCGCACCGGCACGGCCATGACCGACGTCATCCAGACCTTCGACGGCATCCAGCAATCCAGCCGCCGCATCTCCGACATCATCGGCGTCATCGACAGCATCGCCTTCCAGACCAACATCCTGGCGCTGAACGCCGCCGTCGAAGCGGCGCGCGCCGGTGAGCAGGGCCGCGGCTTCGCCGTCGTGGCCACCGAGGTTCGCTCGCTGGCCGGACGCAGCGCCGACGCGGCCAAGCAGATCAAGCAGCTCATCTCCGAATCGGTCCAACGCATCGACGGCGGCTCGGCCCTGATCTCCGGCGTGGGCGAGACGATCCGCGAGGTGGTCGGCCATGTCGAAAGCGTCAGCGGCCTGATCGCCCAGATCGCGCTGGAGGCCTCGGAGCAGAGCACCGGCGTCGCGCAGATCGACGGCGCGATGCAGCAGCTCGACACGACGACCCAGCAAAACGCCGCGCTCGTCGAAGAAGCCGCGGCGGCCGCGGCCAGCCTGCGCCTGCAGGCGTCCACGCTGGCCGAGGCCGTCTCGTTCTTCAAGGCGCAACCGGCGCTGGCCTGATGGCCAGGTGGCACATGCGGTAGCGCGCGGCTAAAACGGCCGCGGCGCTTGCGGTGGCGGTCACCCCAAGGCTAGGCTGGCGCCATGCGCCGCCTCCGCCTTCACCGTTTCACCGGCCTGGTTGCCGGCCTGATTGCCCGCCTGGTTGCCAGCCTGATTGCCAGCCTGATTGCCGGTCTGATCGCCGCCCTGCCCTCGCTGGCGGGGGCCGCGCCGCCCGCCGCGGCAATAGACGCCGAAGCCGCACGGCTGATGGCCGCCACGCAGGCCCGCGGGCTGGCCGTCGCCGTCGTCGAGGGTGGCCAGGTCGTGCACGTGGCCGCCTACGGCAGCCGCAACGCGGCCGGCGAGCCGCTGCAGACCGACACCGTCATGTACGGCGCCTCACTGACCAAGGCGGTGTTTGGCTACTTCGTCATGCAGCTGGTGGACGAAGGCAAGCTCGACCTGGACCGGCCGCTGGCCACCTACCTCGACAGGCCGCTGCCCGACTACCCCAACCTGCTGACGTCCTATTCGTGGCGACACCTGGCGGGCGACGATCGCTGGCGCCGGCTGACCGCACGCATGCTGCTCACCCACAGCAGCGGCTTCGCCAACTTCGCCTTCCTGGAGCCCGACCGCCGGCTGCGCATGCACTTCGACCCCGGCACGCGCTACGCCTACTCGGGCGAGGGGCTGATCCTGCTGCAGTTCGTGCTGGAACGCGGCCTCGGGCTGGACGTGGGCGCCGAGATGCAGCGCCGCGTGTTCTCACCGCTGGACATGGACCGCACCGCCATGATGTGGCGCGCCGATTTCCGGCCCAACCTGGCCGATGGCTGGACGCTCGACGGCAAGCCGGTGCCGCACGACGAGCGCAGCAAGGTGCGCGCCGCCGGGTCCATGGACACCACCATCGCCGACATGGCGACGATGGCCGCCGCCTACGTCAACGGCCTGGGCCTGTCACCCGCCAGCGCCGCGGCGCTGACGTCACCGCAACTGTCGATCACGACGGCCACGCAGTTCCCGACCTTGCAGCCGGAGCTGCCGCCGGAGCAACGCCGGGCGGACCTCGCCGCCGGGCTCGGCGTCATCGCCTTCAACGGGCCGCAGGGGCCAGGCTTCTACAAGGGCGGGCATGACGACATCACCGGCAACACCTGGGTCTGCGTGAAGGCGGGGAAGCGCTGCGTCGTCATCCTCGCCAATGACGTGCGCGCGGAAGCAGCCTTCCCGCAGCTGGTGCGCTTCATCCTCGGCGAGACCGGCGCGCCCTGGACCTGGGAGTACGGCGGCATGCGCTTCGTCGACTGACGACAGCCTTCAGAGCGAACGGCGCAGGAAGTCGGCAATGTCGGCAAACAGCTGCGGCTGGTAGCCCGCGCGATCAAAGCCCGGCGGGTCCTGCGCGGGCGGGAAGTCAGGGCGCGCCATCCCCGGCGGGAAGACACTGAGGAAGGAAAAGTGCCCGGCGCCCGCCACCACTTCGTGCTCGACGCGCGCCCGGTCCGCCACGCCGCCGAGCACGCGCCCGGCATGCTCGGCCGGCGTGATCATGTCGGCGCTGCCGCTGCGCATCAGGATGGGCTGCGTCACGCCGTGCAGGGCGCCTTCGGCAGCGAACCAGAAGGTGGCCGGCGCCAGCAGCACCAGGGCGCCAATCCGCGCGTCGGGCGTCAGGTCGACGGGCTGCGGCCGGCCGTCGGGCGACTCGTGCGGCCCGCACCAGGCCCTCGCGCCGGCCGCGGCGAGCGCGGTGTAGCCGCCGATGGAAACCCCGCCGACGGCCACCGACCCTTGGCGCAGATGCGGCCCGAGCAAGCCATCCGCCAGCGCGGCATCGATGGCCAGCGACACGTGTCGCGGCCGGTTGCGCAGGTTGGCCAGCGTGCCGGCCAGGCTGCTGTCGCTGCGGCTGTTGCCGACGTGCTCCGGCAGCGCGACGACGAAGCCGGCCCGCGCCAGGTGGGCCGCCAGGTCGCGCAGCGTCCAGGGCGAACCGTTGTTGCCATGCGAGAGCACGACAAGGGGCAGGTCGACTCCGGCCGGCGGCGCATCCCAGGCCGCGGTCACCGGGTACGGGCCGAGCTGGCGCGTCGTGGCGGCCGCCTGCGCCGGATACATCAGCGCGAGCGGCAGCGCCACGCCCTGCACGGCGTCGTGCGCACTCGCCAGCCGGCATGCCGCAACGATCACCACGGCACCTCGGCCGGTGTGCCCTGGTGGTAGTAGAGCTGCCAGCCAGCCGACTCGCGCAGCCACACCGACGAGCGCAGCGTGTGCCGTGTCAGCGACCCGTCCGGCAGGCGATGCGCCGCACGGTAGGTCAGCAGCGCGGACGCCGGCCCCAGCGCGCGCACGGCGAAGCGGTCAGGCACGACGTCGGGCGGGCCCTCGGCCCCGGCGCCCTGGGCGGCCAGAAAGCGCAGGACGGTCGCCCGGTCGTAGGCACGCCCCGAGCGGCCCACCTCGTGGAAGTCGGCATGCAACAGGCCGCGCAGCCGCGCCTCGTCCAGCCTCGCGCCGGGGTGGTGCAGTTCGACCTCGAGCCGCCTCAGTTCGTCCAGCAGTTCGCTCATGGCTTCCCCTCCTCTGCGCCGACGATGACGCCCATGCCCATGCCTTCAGTCGCTGCCGCCGGGATGTGCGAGACCGACGCGCTTGCTCACCGCCCTGCCGCCGTGACCAGCGCCAGCGCCTCGGCCGGCGTCACGGCGCCCTCGCCCGCCAGCTCGACGACGATCAGATAGCCCGCCAGGTCGGGGCGTGTGCCCGCCGCGGCATAGGTCTGCGCCAGCGTCAGCTGCCGGCTCGCAAGCAGGCGGCCGCTGGCCGGGTCCCAGGTCTCGCTGGAGATCATGCAGCCCTGCTGCGGCGTGCCGGGAAACCAGCGGCTGCCGGCGTAGTAGGCCGGATTGATGGTGGTGCCGTGGACGATCAGGTCGTCGCGGCCGGCGCGGCCGGCTTGCCAGGCCTCCTTGATCGGCGCCCAGGCGCGCCAGCTCTCGGGAAGGAAGCTGTCGTAGACCGCCTCGCTCCACGCCGTCTGCAAGCCGTCGGCATGCTCGAATTCGGCCACGGCGCCCTCGATGGGCAGCTTGGTGTGCAGATACGGCGTGGGCCCGATGTTGGGATTGGTGGCCGTGCCGGCGCCGACGAGGGTGAACAGGCCCTGCGGCGTGTTGCCGTTGGTGAGGGTGCCCGGCAGGCCGGTGCGCGCCAGCGCGAGCTGCGGCGACGTGAACAGCTGGCCGGCGGCGTCGCGCACGAAGCGGCCGTCGGCGGCACGCACCAGCGCCAGGCCCATCGGCTGGCGGCCCGGGCGCTGCAGGCTGTAGATCACCGCAAAGCCGGAGCGCAGCGGCGCGGCGAGCAAGGCGGCCAGCGGCGGCTGCGCCGCGGTGGTGGGGCTCAGGCGCTGCATCAACGCGGTCAGCCTGGCGTCGTCGGCCCAGTCGGGAAATTGCCGCGGCACCAGGTCATGTAGCCCGGGCGCCGCGGCCGGGTCGGCCTGCAGCAGCGTGTAGGCGGCGATGGCGAAGGGCTTGCTGGCGGTCAGCTGCGGCAGCAGCGGCCGGAGCAGCGGCGCCGCGTCAGCGGCATACAGCGTGTGCGCGGCGGTCAGCAGCGCGCGCTGGAATTCGGCATCGCGCTGGCCCAGCGTCGGCAGCGCCTCCAGCAGCAAGGGGCGGGCGGCGTCGATC
>SEEY01000201.1 GCA_004211235.1 Rubrivivax sp. | reverse complement strand
CTCGCGCTACATGGTCTATTGGGCGCGCAGCACGCCGGCCCAGCAGAGCCTGCTGCGCGTGGAGCTCGCCAGGGCCGAGGAGGCCCGCCTGGCGCTGGACGCCCAGACCATCGACCAGGTCGCGCCCGGCGAGCAGCAGCCCGAGTCCGACCACGGCTTCAAGGGCGAGGGCGCCGAGAACGGCATCGCGCCGGCCGGCCGCTGGCGGCATGCGAAGCAGTGGTTCAGTTATGACCTGAACGACCCCAAGGCCGAAGCCCGCGCGCTGCAGCTGAGCTTCTCGACGGCCGATGCCGGCCGCCGCTTTGACATCCTTGTCAACGGCCAGCTCGTCGCGGAAGTTGAACTCGACGCCAGCGCGCCGCAGACCGTCTACAGCCGCGACTTCCCTTTGCCGTCCGAGCTGGTGAAGGCCGCTGGCGGCAAGTTGGCCGTCAAGTTCGTCGCCAGGCCAGGCTCCCTCGCGGGTGGTTTGTACGGCTTGCGGCTGTTGCGTTAGATAGCCAAACTGATATCGACCGCCCGGGAAATGTCATTGGCCGCGCATCGCACGGCTTCCTAGGATCGCCCCACAAATATGGAGACAACCGAATGATGATGAAGCTCATGGCCCGCCGCACGCTGCTGGCCGCCGCCCTGGCCCTGCCCACCTTCGCCGCGCTGGCCGCCCCGCTGACCATGGGCTTCTCCCAGGTCGGTGCCGAGAGCGAGTGGCGGACTGCCAACTCTGCCTCCATCAAGTCCGCGGCCAAGGAGGCCGGCATCACGCTGAAGTTTGCCGACGCGCAGCAGAAGCAGGAGAACCAGGTCAAGGCCATCCGCAGCTACATCGCGCAGAAGGTCGACGTCATCGCCTTCTCGCCGGTCGTCGAGAGCGGCTGGGACACGGTGCTGAAGGAAGCCAAGACGGCGGGCATTCCCGTCATCCTGACCGACCGCGCCGTCAAGGTCGCCGACCCGTCGCTCTACGTGACCTTCATCGGCTCCGACTTCGTCGAGGAAGGCCGCAAGGCGGCGAAGTGGCTGCTGGACCGCGCGGCCAAGACGCCGAACGCCGCGCTGAACATCGTCGAGCTGCAGGGCACCGTGGGCTCGGCGCCGGCCATCGACCGCAAGAAGGGCTTCGAGGAAGTCATCAAGACCAACCCCAAGCTGCAGATCATCCGTTCCCAGTCCGGCGAGTTCACGCGCGCCAAGGGCAAGGAGGTGATGGAGTCCTTCCTGAAGCAGCGCGACAAGAAGATCGATGTGCTGTACGCGCACAACGACGACATGGCGATTGGCGCGATCCAGGCGATTGAAGAGGCTGGGCTGAAGCCGGGCGTCGACATCGTCATCATTTCCATCGACGGCGTGCGCGGCGCGTTTGAGGCGATGAAGGCGGGCAAGCTCAATGTGACCGTCGAGTGCAACCCGCTTCTGGGGCCGCAGCTGATGCAGCTGGCCAAGGATGTGGTCGCCAAGAAGCCGGTGGAGAAGCGGATCACGGTGACCGAGGGTGTGTTCCCGGCTGAGGTGGCGGCGAAGGAATTGCCGAATCGGAAGTATTGAAGGTGTTTCGATGGGGTGGGTTGTCGCCAAGGCCCAGCCGGGAGTTCGCCCCGGCGGGCGACCTTCTTTTTGAGCGACCAAACAGAAGGCAAAAAGTCGCCCCTGCTCCGTCGCCCTCCGCTTCGCTGCGGGTCCCCTGCGATGCTCGCAGCCCGAGGCTCGCGCAGAACTCACTTCGCTACGCTTCGTTCAGACAACCGCGCGAAGTCAGTCAACGAAGCGCGCTTCGCGCGCGCCTCGGGCTGCTGCGCTTCTCGGCTCCTCCAAAGGGGTGTGAGGGAACAGCCGAACAGCCAACAGCCAAGCCCGAAGGCCGTTCGCAGCGAAGTATTTCTCTTGCCCCCTTTAGCCCCGCCGAGCAGCGGAAGGACTTGAAGCCGCGCGCGCAGCGCGCCTCAAGAACTGACTCCGCGCAGCTGTTTGACCGCAGCGTAGCGGAGGGAGTTCTGCGCGGGGCTTCAAGGCCTGAGCAGCGCAGGGCACCCGGAGCGCAGCGTAGGGCGGGGCGGTCGGGGGGAGCTCTTTGCCTACTTTCTGGCGGGACAGAAAGTAGGTCGCCCGCCGGGGCGAAATCCCGGCACCGCACTCACCCGGCAACGAGAAGTACCCCATGAGCACCCAACCCGTGCTGGAACTGACCGGCATCCACAAATCCTTCCCCGGCGTCAAAGCCCTCACCAACGTCAGCCTGCGCCTCTTCCCCGGCGAAGTCCACGCGCTGATGGGCCAGAACGGCGCCGGCAAGTCCACGCTGATCAAGGTGCTCACGGGCCTGTACACACCCGAAGCCGGCACCATCACGCTCGACGGCCAGACCATCACGCCCAAGCGCACAGAAGACGCGCAGGCCCTGGGCATCCAGACCGTCTATCAGGAGGTCAACCTCTGCACCAACCTCAGCGTGGCGGAGAACATCTGCGCCGGCCGCTTCCCACGCAAGTCGCTGCTGGGCGGGGGCCGCATCGACTGGCCCGCCGTCAATGCCGAAGCCAAACGCGTGCTCGCGCAAATGGACCTCGACATCGACGTCACCGCGCCCTTGTCGCGCTATTCGCTGTCGGTCCAGCAGATGGTCGCCATCGCCCGCGCGTTGCGCGTGCAGGCCAAGGTGCTCATCCTCGACGAGCCCACGTCCAGCCTCGACGACGCAGCCGTGCAGCGCCTGTTCACCGTGCTGCGCCGCCTGCGCGACCAGGGCCTGGCCATCCTGTTCGTCACCCACTTCCTCGACCAGACCTATGCGCTGGCCGACCGCATCACCGTCATGCGCAACGGTGAGACGGAAGGGGAATACCTGGCCGCCGACCTGAGCCGCCTGGCCCTGGTCAACAAGATGGTTGGCGCCCCGCCCGACCAGCAGCCCACGCGCCTGGACAGCCGCGCCGCCCGCACGGGCGAGGCCGTGCTCAAGGCCCAGGGCCTGGGCCGCAGCGGCGCGCTGCATCCGCTCGACCTCGAGCTCAAGCGCGGTGAGGTCGTCGGCCTGGCCGGCCTGCTCGGCTCGGGCCGCACGGAGGCCGCGCGCCTGCTCTTCGGCGCGGACGCGGCCGACGCCGGCCAGGTCGAGACCGCGGGCCACACCGGCCGCTGGCAGTCGCCGCGCCAGGCCATCGCCGCCGGCATCGCCTTCTGCTCTGAAGACCGCAAGCACGAAGGCGCCATCCTCGACCTCTCCGTGCGCGACAACATCCTTCTGGCGCTGCAGGCGCGAGCCGGCCTGCGCCTCGTCATGAGCCAGGCGCAGCAGCAGGCTCTGGCCGACGACTACATCAAGCGCCTGGGCATCAAGACCGCCAGCGCCGACACCCTCATCGGCCAGCTCTCCGGCGGCAACCAGCAGAAGGCGCTGCTCGCCCGCTGGCTGGCCACCGAACCGGCCGTGCTGATCCTGGACGAGCCGACGCGCGGCATCGACGTGCGGGCCAAGGAAGACCTGATGGACGCCGTGCGCGCGCTCGCCCACAAGGAAGACGAGAACGGTCGACTGGGCATGTCCATCCTCTTCATCTCCTCCGAGCTGCCCGAAGTCCTGCACTGCAGCGACCGGGTCGTCGTGCTGCGCGACCGCCGCGCCGCCGGCGAATACCAGCGGGGCGAGCTGGATGAACGCAGCGTGCTCGAGGTCATCGCCGCCGAGCCGGCTGCCGTCACGGTCGACGCATGAATTCCCTCGTGCCCCATCGCCGTCTGCGCGCGCTGCTGGCCGCGTTGCTGCTGTCTGCAGGCACCGTGCCGGCATGGGCCGCGACCGGCCTGGACGCACACGGCCAGACGCTGCGTGAGGCGCTGCCCGGCGCCACGCAGGGCTTTGCGTGGACGCGCCTGGATGCCGGCGTGCAACTGCAGCTCGGCGCGCTGACCCGCAACGTGCTGTTCTACGGCCCGGGCCTCGTCCGCGTGACCGCGCATCTCGGCCAGAGCCACGCCACCCAGCCCAGCCTGGTCGTCGTGGCGTCGCCGCAGGCCGTGCCTTTCGACGTGAAGGACAGCGTCGAGACGCTGGTGCTGACCAGCGCGGCCCTGCGTGTGGACATCGACAAGCGAACCGGCGCGCTGGCCTTTCATCGGCCGGACGGCAGCCTGTTCACGCGCGAGCAGGCGCCCGCCCAGCTCACGCCGGCCCAGTTCTCCGGCGCGCCGAGCTACACGATGACGCAGGCCTTCAGCCTGGCGGCCGACGAGTCGCTCTATGGCCTGGGCCAGTACAACGAGCCCTACATGGACTACCGCGGCCGCGACGTGTCCATGGTGCAGACCAACATCGGCATCGTGCTGCCCTTCATGGTCTCGACGCGCCGCTGGGGCGTCCTGTGGGATGTCTATTCCAAGATGCGCTTCACGGACGACGCGCAGGGTGCGCGCTTCTGGGCCGAGAGCGCGCCGGCCGGCGCCGACTACTACCTGGTCGCCGGCACGACGATGGACGACCTGATGGCCGGCTACCGCCAGCTGACCGGCGCCGCGCCGATGTTCCCGAAGAGCGCTTTCGGGCTGTTCATGAGCAAGGAGCGCTACAAGACTCAGCAGCAGCTGCTCGATGTCGCACGGCGCTTCCGTGCCGAGCATTTCCCGCTCGACACCATCGTGCAGGACTGGCAGTACTGGGGCAGTGACAAGGACGGCAGCTGGAGCGGCATGACCTGGAACGCCGAGCGCTTCCCCGATCCGCGCGGCATGGTCGACACGCTGCACCGCGACCTGCATGCCAAGCTGATGGTGTCCATCTGGCCGTCGGTGGGTGACGACACCGAACTGGCCCACGAGCTGGACGCCAAGGGCCTGCGTTTCGCGCCCAAGCACTGGATCTCCGGCAAGGCGCAGATATACGACGCCTTCAGCGCCGAAGGCCGCGCCATCTACTTCAAGCACGCAAAGAAGGGCCTGCTCGACATCGGCGTGGACGCGCTGTGGATGGACGGCACCGAGGTCGAGGTGGGCGGCGCGGCGCACGATGCGGGTGGCGTCGAGGACGACATCAAGGGTCTCGGCGTCAATGCGATGGGCGACTTCACGCGCTATCTGAACGTCTACAGCCTGCTGACCACGCGCGGCGTCTACGAAGGCCAGCGCGCCAGCAACGAGAAGCGCGCGATGACGCTGACCCGCTCCGCCTGGGCCGGCCAGCAGCGCTACGCCGCCATGCCCTGGTCGGGCGACACGACGGCGAGCTGGGCAACCCTGCGCGCACAGATCGCCGGCGGCCTGAACGTCGGCATGGCCGGCACACCCTACTGGACGCAGGACACCGGCGGCTTCTTCGTGCGCTACCCCGGCGGCGAGCGCAGCCCGGCCTGGCGCGAGCTGTACGCGCGCTGGAACCAGTTCGGCATCTTCAACCCCATCTACCGCATCCACGGCACCGACGTCGAGCGCGAGCCCTATCTGTTCAAGACGCTGGACCCGGCCGTCTACCGCTCGCTGCTGAGCGCCGCGCAGCTGCGCTACCGCCTGCTGCCCTATCTGTACGGACTGGCGTGGCGCGCGCACGAAGAGGGCTACGTGATGATGCGCGGCCTGGCGATGGACTTCCCCGACGAGACGGCGCTGCGCAAGGTGGACGACACCTACATGTTCGGCCCGGCCTTCCTGGTGCAGCCCGTCACGCGCTCCACGCTCTACCCGGAGGTGCCGCCCGCAGCCACCATCCCGGCGAGCGCCTTGCGCACGCCGCAGGGCGAGCCGGGGCTGCAGCTGGAGTACTTCGCCGGCATGAATTTCGAGAAGCCGGCCAGCCGCACCGTGGACGGCCCGGTCGACCATGACTGGCCGCCCGCGCCGCTGGGCAGCGTGCCGCCCGGGCTGCAGGGCCTGAACCAGTTCTCCGCGCGCTGGCAGGGCTCGCTGGTGGCGCCCGAGGCCGGCGAGTACGAGATCGGCCTGGAAGGCGACGACGGCTTCCGGCTCTGGCTGGACGACAAGCTCGTCGTCGACGACTGGAAGAACGGCGCCCCGCGCTACCAGAGCACCCGCGTGAAGCTGGCGGCTGGCCAGGCCGCGCGCCTGCGCATCGATTTCTACCAGGACGCCTACGGCCGCAAGCTGCGGCTGGCCTGGCGCCAGCCCGCCCAGCTGCTCGCGCTGGCCGACCAGCAGCGCCACATCGACAAGCGCCAGGCCACCCTGCTGCCGGCTGGCGCCGCCTGGTTCGACTTCTGGAGCAGCCAGCGCCATGCGGGCGGTGAGACCGTGGCGCGCGAGTACTCGCTCGACCAGTTCCCGCTGTTCGTGCGTGCCGGCAGCATCCTGCCCATGGGCCCGGTCATCGAGCATGTCGGCCAGCAGCCGGGCGCGCCGTACGACATCCGCATCTACCCCGGCGCCGACGCTCAGTTCACGCTCTACGAGGATGACGGTGAGACCTACCGTTATGAACGCGGCGAGCGCGCCACCGTCGCGCTGCGCTGGGACGACGCTCGTCGCACGCTGCACATCGGCGCGCGCGAGGGCCGCTTCCCCGGCCTGGTTGCCCAACGCCGCTTCAACGTGACGCTGGTCGATGCCGCCGGCCGCAGCGCGAAACCGCGGGCCGTCCTGTACCGGGGCGACGCGACGACGCTGCAATTCAAGACCCCATGAGTTCCCCCACGCTAGCCATGTCTTCCCCGCCCGCGCGCGCCGCCCTCTGGCGCCATCCCCTGCTCCGGCCGGTCGCCGCGCTCGCGCTGCTGCTGGCCGTCGCCGCCGTCTTCGTGCCGGGCTTCCTGCATCTGGAGATCAAGGACGGCCACCTCTACGGCAGTCTCATCGACATCCTCCACCGCGCCGCGCCGCTGATGCTGGCGGCGCTGGGCATGACGCTGGTGATCGCCACGCGCGGCATCGACGTGTCGGTGGGCGCCGTCGTCGCGATTGCCGGCACCGTCGCCTGCGTGCTGGTCGGCTCGCACGGGCTGGCGGTCGCCTTCGCCGCGGCGCTGGTGGCCGCGCTGCTGTGCGGGCTGTGGAATGGCCTGCTGGTCTCGGCGTTAGGGCTGCAGCCCATCATCGCCACGC
>SEEY01000951.1 GCA_004211235.1 Rubrivivax sp. | reverse complement strand
CCCTCGACGCCCGTCGCGGTGATGACGAATTCGCCGGCTCTTTCGCCAAACCCTGCCGCGGCCAGCCGCTCAAGCCGGTCGCGCTGGCCGCGGCAGGGTTTGGCGAAAGAGCCGGCGAATTCGTCATCACCGCGACGGGCGTCGAGGGTTCGCTGATCTACGCCGCCAGCGCCGCGCTGCGTGACCAGATCGCCCGCGACGGCCAGGCCCTGCTGCACCTGGACCTGTTGCCGCAGCTGACGCCCGACCGCGTGCTGGCCGAGGTGAAGCATGCGCGCGGCAGCCGCTCGCTGTCGTCGCACCTGAAGAGCCGCCTGCACCTGAGCCCGCTCAAGCTCGGCCTGCTGCACGAGTTGCTGACCCGCGAGCAGATGCTGGACCCCCTGCATCTCGCCGCCGCCCTCAAGCACCTGCCGCTGACGCTGCACGCCCCGCGCCCGGTGGCCGAGGCCATCAGCACGGCCGGCGGCGTGCGCTTCGAAGCGGTGACTGCCGAGCTGATGCTGCAGCGCCTGCCCGGCGTGTTCGTCGCCGGCGAGATGCTGGACTGGGAAGCGCCGACCGGCGGCTATCTGCTGACGGCGAGCATGGCGAGCGCACGCGCCGCGGCGCTGGGGCTGCACCGCTGGCTGTCCAACTGAGCGGCCGCCGGGCCGCGGCAGCCACCCGCGCCCCCTAAGACGAAGGCTCTCGGCGGGCGCTCGAGCGTGGCGCCACTTCTAGACTGCGCCCCGCTGCGGCAGCCCGCCCAGCAAGTGACCTCCATTCACCGTCTCGCCTCCTGCACACAGTCATGCCGCACCTCGCGCACCGCACGCTCTCCCTGGGCCTCGCCCTGTTCCTGACGACGCTCGGCGCCGCCCAGGCCCAAGCCCAGGTCCCCTTTCCTAGCACCCCGCCCACGTTCCCCTTCGGTGGCCTGTCCACCTTCAGCACCGGGCAGTGGTACGTCGGCTTCAACCAGGTCTCCGCGAGCACGCTGATCGGCGACGTCGACAGCACGAAGGAAATCTTTCATCTGTCGCCGAATCTGTCCGAGCTGACGGCGAACGTGCTGGACACCCAATCCGCCGGCAGCAAGTCCGCAGCCGCTTCGGCCCAGGTGACGTCGACCCGTCTCGGCACGGCAGCCTCGGCAGGCGACCCACTCAACCCCGACAGCACTTTTGCCGGCGCGCTCTCGGCCGCCTCGCTCTACTACGTGGCGGTGCTCGACATTCAGACTTCCGTGCGCCTGGACCTCAAGCTCGACGGCCGGCTCGGCGTGAATGGCAGCCGGGCCCTGGGCGACGACCGCTCCAGCGCCTTCCTCGCGGTGAATGCCATCGGTTCGCTGGCGGACCCCAGCCGACACGGCTCACACCTTGGTGACGGTCGACGAGACGCTGCAGGTCACGGCGGAAGGCACGCGCATCGACTGCGACCCCAGCCTGGCGTCGATCTGCGGCAAATACGTCTACTTCGCAAGCGTGTTCATGTTGACCGGCGCGCAGAACGGCGCCTTCGCCGACTTCTCGCACACGCTGGCCGTCAGCAGCTTCAGCATCGACGGCGGCGCTGCCCAGCCCTTCCTGCCGACAGCGCCGGTGCCGGAGCCGACCGGCGCGTTGCTGATGACGGCCGGTGTTGTTGCGCTCGCCGCCCTGAGCCGCCGCCGCCGCCGCCGCGCCTGAGCGTATAGAAGGGCTGGTCCGCCCGACCGGGGCCTGGCGGGCTCGTGGGAAACTCGCGGGCTTTGTTGACCGCATCCTCCGAGCCCGTTTTGGACCACTTGATCACTCAATCGATCGTCTCCCAGATCGCCGCCGAACTGAAGGTTCGGCCCGCCCAGGTTCAGGCCGCCGTCGAGCTGCTGGATGGCGGCGCCACCGTGCCCTTCATCGCCCGCTACCGCAAGGAAGCCACCGACGGTCTGGACGACATCCAGCTGCGTGAGCTGGATGTGCGCCTCATCTACCTGCGCGAGCTGGCGGACCGCCGCGAGGCGGTGCTCAAGAGCATTGCCGAGCAGGGCAAGCTGACGCCCGAACTCGAAGCCGCCATCCGCAGCGCGCCCACCAAGCAGGAGCTGGAAGACCTCTACCTGCCC
>SEEY01000200.1 GCA_004211235.1 Rubrivivax sp. | reverse complement strand
GCGCGTGTACGCCTGGGCGGCGCCGTGGCAGGCGGTATGCGCGGATCGATCAGCATCTGGCTGGCGTTGAAGAGGTAGAGCACGACGAACAGCGCGAAGCCACTCATCCACGTCCAGTAGCTCTCCCAGTAGAACCAATGGAGGTCCTGCGGCAAATTGCTCGGCGCCACCATGTACTTCTGCGGGTTGTAGAAACCGCCGCCGTGCACGGCCCACAGCTCACCGTCGACGCCCTTGGCCTTGAGGTCGGCGGCCTCTGGCTTGACGAGATGGTTGTCCAGCCAGACAAAGTAGAACGATGCACCGATCCAGGCGATGACGGTGATGACGTGCAGCCAGCGCAGCAGCAGGCTGGCCCAGTCGAGCAGGTAGATGTCCATGTGTCGCCAATCTCTACGGACTCACCACGGCGGGTGCTGTGAGGCCTCCAGGGTCGCGTCCGCGGGCCCCGATTACCGTGCGAGGGGGCCCGACACCGCTGCGACGGCCCGCAGTGTATGCAGGATGCGGGCCAGCACCTCAGCGACGCAGGCGGAAGAACGCCACGGCGTCCACCAGCTGCTGCGCCTGGCCGCGCAGGCTCTCCGCAGCCGCAGCGCTCTGCTCGACCAAGGCGGCGTTCTGCTGCGTGGTGTTGTCCATCTCGCCGATGGCAACACCGACTTCGTTGACACGCCCTGCCTGCTCCGCGCCAGCGGCGCTGATGTCGTTGACGATGCGGTCCACCTGCTGGATGGACTGCACGACCTGCTGCATCGTCGCGCCGGCATGGTCCACCTGTGTCGAGCCCTTGTGAACCTGTTCGACGCTGGCGCCGATGAGCTGCTTGATCTCCTTGGCGGCCGTGGCGCTGCGCTGGGCCAGGCTGCGTACCTCGCCAGCCACCACGGCGAAGCCCCGTCCCTGCTCCCCTGCGCGCGCCGCCTCCACGGCCGCGTTCAGCGCAAGGATGTTGGTCTGGAAGGCGATGTCGTCGATGACGCCGATGATTTCGGCAATGCGGCCGGAGCTGGCCGAGATGCCGCGCATCGTCGCCACGACGCCACCTACCACCTCGCCGCCCTGCGACGCGATGCCCGAAGCCTGCGTCGCGACCCCGCTGGCCTCGCGCGCATTGCTCGCGCTGAGCAATGCCTGCTGGCGCAGCGACTCCATCGATCCCGCCGTGCGCTGCAGCGCTGCTGCCTGTAGCTCGGTGCGCTGGGACAGGTCGCTGTTGCCCATCGCGATCTGCTGGCTGGCCGTGGCCACGCTCTCGGCGCCCTGCCGGACCTGGGCCACGACGCTGGCCAGCCGCTCCTGCATCTGTGCGAGGCTCGCCATCAGGCTGGCGTCGTCGTTCGAGCGCAGGGATGCCGGCTGTGTCAGGTCACCCTCCGCGATGGCGCGCAATCGGCGAGCCGCCTCGCGTGGCTCGCCGCCCAGCTCACCGATGAGGCTGCGCGACAGCAGCACCGCCAGAGCCAGCCCCGACAGCACGCTGACGAGGAGCAGTGCCCACGTCAGCCGCTGCGCGTTGACGAAGATCGCCTCTGCCTTCTGCCCGGCCGCCTCGCCAGCCTTGAAGCCGCCAGCGGCAAGCGCGTCGAGCGCCATCACCATGTCGTCGAAGTTCGACTTGCCCGCCCCCTCGCTGATCTCCCTGGCATCGTCCGGCTTGCCTCCCTTGCCGAGTGCGACGACCTTGGCCGCGGTGTCCACATAGGCCTTGAGACCCTTGTCGAGCCGTTCACGCAATGCGCGCTGCTCCGCGTCCGAGATGAGCTGCGCCTGCGCCGCCAGCACTTCGCTGGCGACGTTGAGGGCGCCGTCCATCTTCTCGCGGTACTCGTCCCGGTAGCCATCGTCCGCGGCGGTCGAATGCTTGATCTCGAACTCTCGGTACTCGAGCAGCGAGGCACGCGCCGCCGCAAGGTGCCCGGCACCGGGCAGCCAGCGCAGCGCCAGGTCACCGGATGCCTCATGCACCCGGCCCAGCGACATCACCGCGGCAAGGCCCAGCACGGCGCTCAACAAGAGCAGCCAGCCGAATGCGAAGGCGAGCTTGTGCGCAACAGCCAGGCCCGCGAGCCGGCGGCGCACGGCGGCCAGTCCGCCTTTGGCGGCTCCCAACACGTCAGACCTTCTTGAAACCGACGTAGGTCACGCCGATGACGGCGCCCTTGTCGTCCTTCACCGGGTTGTAGCAGGCGTTGAACATCGTTCCCAGGACATCGACTTCGCCGCAGAAGCCCTGGCCCTTGCTGACCGCGTCGTAGGCCTTGGCGCGTGCCAACGGCGTGCCGACGCCGCGCTTGCCCTCCGGCGTCAGGACGTTGGTGCTGATGCGAACGAAGTCGTCGCCACTCTTGACGAAGATCGTCGCCGTCGCGCCGGTCTTCTTCTTGACGTCGTCGACGATGTCGTAGTTGTTGTTCAGCTTGCGCGGCCCGAAGAACAGGCCCGGGGCCTGCTTGTCGCCGGCCTTTTCCATGCCCTCGACCTTGGGCGCGCCGAGTTTGGCCAGCCGGGCATCCAGGTCCGCAATCGTGGCCTTGGGATCGTCGGCCGCCGCGGCGGCCAGTGGCAGCACGGCCGCACACAAGGCGCGACGAAGAAGGCGCGGGAATTGGCTTTTTGCATGTTGGACACCTCGGTGATTGACCCTGCACTGGGTGGCGCCCGGCGTTTACACATCTTCACCGGCTTCGTCCCGGAGCGGTGTGCTGCTTCGTGGCGTTGCTGGATGCAGATCCCCGCCGGGCGCATTCGTTCACGCTTTGAAAACGTTGCCATTACCGCTTTTCGCCAGTGAACGTGGTCGCGTCGTGTCCACGCGACGCGACGCACGGGCCGTCCTGCATCGCCGTGACCGCCATCACGGCGACGGCAGGGCCGGACCGCCCACCCCCGGCGCAATCGCGCGCATGATCGCCACGCCGACCGCCGCCGCTGTCACATCGCCCAACTTCCGCAATGCGTTTTCGATCTCCCCCGACGCGCCTGAATTCAGCCCGGATCGCGGCAGTGCTTGCTCTCGTGCTTGCCTCTGCGGCTGGCGTGGCCCAGACCCGCACGGCGGCGGGCGAAGCAGGGGCGCTGGCCGCCATGCGGATCGCCACCAACGTCGAGCGCAGCTATTTCCCGCCGGCCGAGGCCCTGCTGCGCAAGGCCTACGCCTCGCTCGGTCTGCAGGTGGAGTACCAGGCCTTGCCGCTGACGCGCGCCCAGGTCGAGTTGCGCAGCGGCCGCATCGATGTCGTGGCCATGCGTACCGAGGTCTACTTTCAGCAGACGCCCTTTGTGCGCAAGGTTGATGTGCCGCTGCTGAACCTGCATGTCTTTGCCTACGGGAGGCCGCCCTGCGCCGCGTCGCTGCTGCCGCAGGACCTGGCCGGGCGCCGCATCAGCTTCCAGCGCGGCATGGTGGCGGTCGAGACGCTGATCCCCGAAAACTCACGGATGCCGGCCAATACGCCGAGCGACGCCTTCCTCAACCTCAGCTCCGGCGCTGCCGATTTCGCGCTGATGCTGACCACCCCGTGGATGGCGGAGATGCCGGTCGAGACACGCCAGGGCACGCTGTGCCGCGTGCCGACGCCGCTGGGCCGCACGACGCTCTTCCATGGCGTGCACGAATCGCACGCGGCCTGGGTAGCGCCGTTGGAACAGGCACTGCGGGGGTTGCGCGACCGCGGCGAGATCCAGCAGGCCTGGGTCGACTACGAGCGCCAGACCGCGGTACAGAACGTCCGGCTGCAGGCGCAGCCCGGCCGCAGCCTCATCGCGACACCGATGCCGCAGATGCCGCCGACGCAGCCGGCAGCGCAAGGATCTGCGCCAGCACAGCCACCGCAATGACGGCGGGCTGCTTGCCGGCCACGCCAGCCACGCCGATGGGGCAGACGACCCGGGTCAGGTCGGCCTCGCCGTAGCCGCGTGCCGCGAGCCGGTGCCGGAAGCTGGCCCACTTGCTGCGGCTGCCAATGAGGCCGAGGAAGGCGAGATCGTTGCGCTCGCGCTGGCGCTTCAGGCAGGCGGCGACCAGGTTGAAGTCTTCCGCATGGCTGTAGCTCATGATGAGCACGGCCGAGCCGGAGGCCAGTTCAGGCACCGCGTCGGCGATGGGGTCCACAGCTTCGAGGCACCAGTTGGGCGCCGGTGGCTCGTCTGGAAACTGGTCCTCACGACTGTCGATCCAGTGCAGGGCAAGCGGCAGGTCGCGGGTGATGCGTGCAACGGCACGGCCCACGTGGCCGGCGCCGAAAACCGCCAACGGCCGCAGCGGCTCGACCGGCAGGCGGGTCTGCAATTCCTCACCCGCTGCAATGGACTCGAAGCGCAGCCAGACGACGCCGCCGCAGCACTGGCCAAGACCGGGGCCGAGCGGATAGCGGACTTCTTCTTCGAGCATGCCGCCGTCCAGCGCCGCACGGGCGCGGGCAATGGCGTCGAACTCCAGATGCCCGCCGCCCACGGTGCCGGTGATCCCTGCCCCGGTCACCGCCATCCACGCGCCGACCTCACGGGGCACGCTGCCGCTCGTGCGCGAAACGGTGACGAGAACCCGTGCTTCAGCTGCCACGGTAGGTCGAGTACGCCCACGGCGAAGCGAGCAGTGGCACGTGATAGTGGCTCGACTCGTCGGCGATGCCGAAGTCCAGCGGCACCTCATCCAGGAAAGCCGGCTCCGGCATCTCTGCACCCCGGGCGCGGAAATAGGCGGCCACTTCGAAGACAAGGCGGTAGCGGCCGGCCGTCAACGTGGGACCGTCGAGGAGCGGACCGTCGGCCCGGCCGTCCCCATTCAGGTGCAGGCTGCGCAGCCATTTGGGGCCCTCCGCATCAAAGCGGTAAAGGCGCACGGCCATGCCGGCGGCGGGACAGCCGTTGGCGGTGTCGAGCACATGTGTTGTCAGTTTGCCCATTGAAGCTCCATTGCCATTTGCCTGACGTGGCTTGATGCAAAGTGTAGGGATGAGCACGCCACGCTACCCCCGCGACCTCATCGGCTACGGCGAGAACCCACCGCATGCGCAATGGCCGGGCCAGGCACGCGTGGCCGTGCAGTTCGTGCTGAACTACGAAGAAGGCGGCGAGAACTCGGTGCTCCATGGCGACGCCGGCAGCGAGCAGTTCCTGTCGGAGATGTTCAATCCGCCGAGCTTTCCCGCGCGCCACCTGAGCATGGAAGGCATCTACGAATACGGCTCGCGCGCCGGCGTGTGGCGGCTGCTGAAGGAGTTCGAGCAGCGCGCGCTGCCGCTGACCGTCTTCGGCGTCGGCATGGCGCTGGAGCGGCACCCGGACGTGACGCAGGCCTTCGTCGAACTCAACCACGAGATTGCCTCACACGGCTGGCGCTGGGTGCACTACCAGAACGTCGATGTGGAGACGGAGCGCGCCCACATGGCGCAGGCCATGGCCTCGCTGCATCGACTGACGCTCGGCCGCGACCCGCATGGCCTGGGCTGGTACACCGGCCGCGACAGCCCCGCAACGCGCCGCCTGGTAGCGGACTTCGGCGGCTTCGAATACGACAGCGACTACTACGGCGACGACCTGCCCTTCTGGCTGCAGGTGAAGAAGACCAACGGCGAGCTGGCGCCTCATCTCGTCGTGCCCTACACGCTGGACTGCAACGACATGCGCTTCGCGCTGCCCCAGGGCTTCAGCCACGGCGAGCCCTTCTTCGAGTATTTGAAGGACACCTTCGACGTGCTCTACGCCGAGGGCGCCGAGAGTCCGAAGATGATGAGCATCGGCATGCACTGCCGCCTGCTCGGCCGCCCCGGGCGCATGCGCGCACTGCAGAAGTTTCTCGACCACATCGAGGCCCACGACCGCGTGTGGGTGTGCCGGCGGCTGGACATCGCGCGGCACTGGAAGACCGTTCACCCCTTTGACGCCAGGACGGCGTTTGTCTGGGAATGATGAAACTCGACGACCTCAACAACGCCAGCGCCGCCGACTTCGTCGCGCTGCTGGAAGGCACCTATGAACATTCGCCGTGGATCGCCGAGCGCGCCGCGGCTGCCCGCCCCTTCAAGACCGTGGCCGCGCTGAAGGCGGCGCTCGCCCGCGTCGTCCGCGAGGCGACGGTGGACGAGCAGCTCGGCCTGATCCGCGCCCACCCCGAGCTGGCCGGCAAGGCGGCGGTGGCTGGCGAGCTGACGGCGGAGTCGACGAACGAACAGCAGAAGGCCGGGCTGACGGCCTGCACGCCGGAAGAGTTCGCCAAGCTGCAGAAGCTCAACGCCGACTACAACGCGCGCTTCGGATTTCCGTTCATCCTCGCCGTGCGTGGCCCGCGCGGGACAGGCTCCACCCGCGCCGAGATCATTGCCACCTTCGAGCGCCGGCTGCGCGCCCACCCGGACGTGGAGCGGGCCGAATGCCTGCGCCAGATCCACCGCATCGCCGAGATCCGTCTGAACGACAAGTTCGGCGTCACGCCGGTGCTCGGCCAGCAGCTCTGGGACTGGGCCGAAGAGCTGGCCCAACACAGCGAGGACGAGGCCTTCCTAACCTGCACCTACGCGTCGCCTGCGCACACGGCCGTCGCCGAGCAGCTGATGACGTGGATGCGCGATTGCGGCTTCGACGACGTGAGCCGCGACGCGGTGGGCAATGTTGTCGGCGTCTACAACGGCACCGGCGACATCAACGGACAGCAGCGCCTGCTGACCGGCAGCCACTACGACACCGTGCGACGCGCCGGCCGCTTCGACGGGCGGCTGGGCATCTTCGTGCCCATGCTCGTCGTGCGCGAGCTGCACCGCGCGGGCAAGCGCCTGCCGTTCGGCATCGAGGTCATCGGCTTCGCCGAGGAAGAGGGTCAGCGCTATGCGGCGACCTTCCTCGCATCCAGCGCGCTGACCGGCGCCTTCGACCCCGCCTGGCTGGAGCAGACCGACGCCCACGGCATCAGCATGCGAGACGCAATGCGCGCGGCCGGCCTGCCGGGCAAGGTGGCCGCCATCACCGCGCTGCACCGCGACCGCAGCCGCTACCTCGGCTTCGTCGAGGTGCACATCGAGCAGGGCCCGGTGCTGGACAGCCTGGACCTGCCGC
>SEEY01000199.1 GCA_004211235.1 Rubrivivax sp. | reverse complement strand
GCGCTGCCCCACCACGTCGTGCTGTCCAAGCTGCCCCTGGTGCGCTTTTGCCAGCCGACCGAGGCCAAGGAAGTGCGTTACTGGTTCGACCTGCTCGGCGCCTCGCACGTGACCTTTGCGGTCTGCAGCCCGAACGGCCGCGTGCTGGCCGCGATCGATCTGGAAGGCGAACGGGGCGTCACGCCGCGCAGCCTGCAGATCAAGCATGCCGTGCTGTCGGCCTGCCGCGTGCGCTATCTGCGCTGCGCGATGGATCAGCTGCCCAGCGTCGCGGAGCTGCAGCTGCTCGTGCCGCAGGGCAGCAACCCGCGCGGCCCGCTGCCGGCGCCGGCCGCCACCGCGCCGGGCTTCTCGCGCCGCCGCGGCGGTGCCGGCGAGGACGAGTTCGGCAGCGACTGGGGCCAGTTCTCCCAGCCCTTGCCGCTGTGGCAGGACGCCGGCGTCTTTGGTGGCGGCGACGGCTACGGCGAGCGCCAGCCGCGCATGCCGGCTCAACCCGCCCAGCCGCCGGGGCGCCGGGGCCAGCAGCGCGAGCTCGACACCGCCCGCTTCCACCCGCGCAACCTGCCGGTGCTGGACGATGCCGACGACGACGCGATGCTGGACGAGATCGTCGGGGTCGTCGTCGACGCGCCGCGTTACGCCAGCCAGCGCCCCCGACGCGGTTAAGGCCTGTCGGCCGGGGCGACCGGCGACACTCGGCGGATGCACCCCGCCACTCCTGATCTCAGCTTCGGCGACCTGACGCCGGAGTTCATGCTCGACGCCCTGGAAGCCGCCGGCCTGCGCGCCGACGGCCGCATGCTGCAGCTCAATTCCTTCGAGAACCGGGTGCTGATGCTGCACCTGGAGGATGCTCGACTTGGCAGTTCGGCGGCCGTCGCCAAGTTCTACCGCCCGGCGCGCTGGAGCGATGCGCAGATCCTGGAGGAGCATGCCTTCGCCACCGAGCTGGCGGCGGCCGAAGTGCCGGTGGCCGCGCCATGGACGCTCGGGAACGGCTCCACCCTTTTTCATTACGAGGGCCAGCGTGTGGCCGTCACGCCGCGCCAGGGCGGGCGCGGGCCGGAACTGGAAGACCCGGATGTGCTGCGCTGGATCGGCCGCCTGCTGGCCCGCCTGCACGGCGTGGGCCGGCAGCGGGCCTTCGTCGACCGGATGTCCTGGGCCAGCGCGGCGCCGGCGCAGGCAGCGCGGGACTGGCTGATGGCCCACGACGCCATCCCGCCCGAACTTGCCCCGGCCTGGGACGATGCGGCGCGCCGCTGCATCGACGGCATCCAGGCCGTCTTCGATGGCCTGCCCGGCCTGCAGCTCACCCGCCTGCATGGCGACTGCCATCCGGGCAACATCCTGTGGACGCCCGACCGCGGCCCGCATTTCGTCGACCTGGACGACGCCGTCATGGGGCCGGCCGTGCAGGACCTGTGGATGCTGCTGCCCGGCCCTCTCGATGCAGGCGACGCCGCTCGCCGCCAGCTCAATGCCGTGCTGGACGGCTATGAGCAGATCGCCGAGTTCGATGATCGGGAGCTGCGCCTCATCGAGCCGCTGCGCACGATGCGCATGATCCACCACAGCGCCTGGCTGGCGCGCCGCTGGGGCGACCCGGCCTTCCCGGTGGCCTTCCCCTGGTTTGGCACGCCGAACTACTGGATGGACCAGGTGGCGCTGCTGCGCGAACAGCTGGAGGCGATGCGGCCCAAGGATGCGCCACCGCCGGCCGCGCGCAACGAGGACATCGTCGATTTCGACGGCGACGGCTTTGCCTGAACGGCACTGAGCGACATCAGGCGAAGGGCCTGCCGACGACACCCCGCAGAAGCGCCTGAAGCGTGTGAAAGGCTGGCCGCAAGACCGGATCGATAGGCGGAAAATACTGGATATGCATACAGTATTGTGGTCTTATTCAAGCTCCACTTTCTTCCCCCGCCTTCCGTCGTTCCGTCTGTCCGGCCATGCTGTCCGCCCTCGTCACCCCCTCCATCAGCCCGCCTCTGCACGGCCATCCGCTGCCCCCGCAGCCGCCTGGCCGGCTGACCCTGGAAACCCAGCTGGAAGGCCGCCTTTGGCGCGGCAGCAGCCTGAGCACCACCGCCGATCCGACGCTCGCCAGCGGCTTTGCCGCGCTGGATGCCGAGCTGCCGGGCGGCGGCTGGCCGCTGCGGGCCGTCACCGAGCTGCTGACGCCGCAGTTCGGCGTACTGGAATGGCGGCTTCTGGCTCCCGCGCTGCAAGGCTGGTGGGCCGGGCAGGGCATGCCGGCAGGGTCTCGTGCATCGACCAAGCCGGGTCAGTCGGCCCGGTCTGGTGGACGCGGCCGTACCTCGGCACCCGCGCTGCGCTCGCTGCTGCTCATCAACCCGCCGCACACGCCGCATCTGCCGGGCCTGCAGGCGCTCGGCCTGCCGCCGTCGGCGCTGATCTGGGTGGCAGCGGCGACGCCCGCCCAGCAGCTCTGGGCCGTCGAGCAGGCCATCAAGTCACGCGTCGCCGTGCTGGCCTGGCTGCCCGAGGCGCGGCCGGAGCAGATCCGTCGGCTGCAGGTCAATGCGCTGAGCTCGGATGCACCGGCCTTCCTGGTGCGGCCCGAGCGGGCGGGCGATCAGTCGTCTGCGGCGCCGTTGCGCCTGGTGGTCCAGCCGGGCGAGGGCTGGGGCTTGAACGTTCACCTTCTCAAGCGCCGCGGGCCCGCGCATGAAGGCTGGCTGGAACTGCCGGCCGTGCCGGGCGAAGTGCAGCCGCTGCTGACGGCGGCCAAGCGCAAGCCTGTGCCCGCGCCGGCACCCTCGCCAACGCCCGTCCCCACACCGGCCATCCCGCCGACGGAGCGCCCACATGCGCTGGCTCGCGCTGTGCTGCAAGCCTGATGCGCCCGCCGGCGATGCCGACGCCCTGGCCTGGCTGGCGCTGAGCTTCACGCCGCGCGTGGCTCGGCTGGAGGAGGCGGTGGTCGCCGAGATGTCGGGCAGCCTGCGGCTGTTCGGCGGCGCCCGGGCGCTGCGCGGACGGCTGCAGTCGCAGGCCGAGCTGGCCGGGCTGGCCCTCGGCGCCATGGCCTGGGCGCCCACGGCACTGGCGGCCCTGGCGCTGGCCCGATGCTGCGACACACCGCACGCCGGCCGCATGAATCAGTGCATGAGTCCGCGCCTGAGCGAGCGTCTGGATGCGCTGCCGCTCGCCGCCCTGAGCGCCGCCCAGGCCCACCACGCGATGCTGGCCCGCCTGGGCTGCCGGCATCTCGGCGAGTTGCGCCGCCTGCCGCGCCCGGCGCTGGCCAAGCGCTTCGGCCCGGCGCTGCTGACGGCGCTGGACCAGGCCTACGGCGACCTGCCCGAGGTGCACAGCTGGCTGACGTTGCCGGACCGCTTCGAGGCGCAGCTGGAGCTGCCCTGGCGCGTCGAACATGCGCCGGTGCTGCTGCACTTCGCCGAGACGCTGCTGCGCCAGCTCTGCGCCTTTCTCGCCGCGCGCCATGCCGGCGTGCGGGCGCTGCGGCTGAGCTGGCAGCATGACGCGATGCGCGCCCGCGACGTGGCCAGTGGCGGCGAGCTGACCGTGGCCACGGCCGACACGACACGCGACCTGCGCCGCCTGACGCGCCTGCTGGGCGAGCACCTCGCCCGCACCGAGCTGGCGGCGCCGGCCGGCGAGATCAGCCTCGGCGCGGACACGCTGCTGCCGCTGGAGGAGGGCAGCGCCACGCTGCTGCCCGGCCCAAGCGAGCCGCAGGAGCGCGCCACCACCCACGCGTTGCTGGAGCGGTTGTCGGTGCGCCTGGGCCGCGAGGGTGTCCGGCAGGGCTGCCTGCACGAGGACCACCGGCTGGCCCGCATGCAGCGCTGGCAGCCCTGGCCGGCGCCGCCGATGCCGGCCGCGCGCCGCCCGCCGGGGCCGCAGCCGAGCTGGCTGGTCGAGCCGCCGCAGCCGCTGCGCTGCGACGCTCAGGAGCAGCCGCTCTACGCCGGGCCGCTGGTCCGCATCAGCGGCCCGCACCGCGTCGAGGCCGGCTGGTGGGAGGGACGCGAGGCGCTGCAGACCCGCGACTACTTCGTCTACCGAAGCGCGGCGCGCGGGCTGCTGTGGGTCTATCAGGAGCGGCTCGCCGACGTGGCGGCGCCCACCACCGGCTGGTTCCTGCACGGGGTGTTCGCATGAGCACCGCGCCGCAGGACATGTCGAGCCTGGGGAGCGCCTGGCCGATCCGTCGCACAGGCCAGGCTGCAGGCGGAAAGGTGCAGCCATGAGCCCGCCGCAGTCGGACCGCGACGAACGCCTGCAGGAGCTGCGCCGGCTCGGCTTCGATTCCGACGCCGCCATGCGCCGTGCGGCCGATGGGCGACGACCCGCGCCGCACGGCCCCGACCGCCCCGGCCCGTGGGCGCGGGAGCTGCCGCGCTATGCCGAACTGCACTGCCTGACGGCCTTCAGCTTCCTGCGCGGCGCGTCCGAGCCGCAGGAGCTGGTGGAGCGCGCCGTCACGCAGGGCTACGAGGCGCTGGCCATCACCGACGAGTGTTCGCTGGCCGGCGTCGTGCGCGCACACAAGCAGCTGCGCGAGATGCGCGAGGCGGCGCACCACGCCTTGAGGGAGGCGGCAACCGAAGCGGGCGAAGCCGACGCCGTCATCGACGAGCCGCCCTTGCTGAAGCTGCTGATCGGCAGCGAGTTCCTGGTGCGCGACGACACCGGCATGCCGCGCTTCAAGCTTGTGCTGATCGCGCAGAACCTCCATGGCTACGGCAACCTCAGCCAGTTCATCACGCAGCTGCGCCGCGCCAGCCCGGTCAAGGGCGAGTACACGCTGCACTGGCGCCAGCTCGCGCCCGAGAAGCTGACCGATTGCCTGGCGCTGCTGGTGCTGCCGCGCGAGGCGGACGATGCCGACCTGCTGGCCGCGGCGCATTGGCTGCTGCAGCATTTCACCGGCCGGGCCTGGCTGGCCGTCGAACTGCTGCGCGAAGCCAGCGACGCGCTGTGGCTGCAGCGGCTGCAGGGCTTGTCCGAGGCCACCGCGCTGCCGCTGGTGGCCGCGGGCGACGTGCACTTCCACGTGCGCTCCCGAAAGGCCCTGCAGGACGTGATGACCGCCACGCGCCTGGGGCGCACGGTGGCGGACTGCGGCTTCGACCTGCAACCCAATGCCGAACGCCACCTGCGCAGCCGGCAGCGCATCTCGCAGATCTACCCTGCGGAGCTGATGGCCGAGACGTTGAACGTCGCCGCGCGCTGCACCTTCAGCCTCAATGAGATCCGCTACCAGTACCCGAGCGAGGTCGTGCCGGCCGGCGTCACGGCGGCGCGGCATCTGCGCGACCTGACCTACGCCGGCGCCGAGAAGCGCTGGCCCTGGGACGAGCAGGGCGTGGGCGGCGTGCCGGACAAATGGAAGGCCCGCATCGAGCATGAACTGGCGCTGATCGAGGAGCTGCAGTACGAGCACTACTTCCTGACCGTCGCCGACATCGTCGACTTCGCGCGCGGCATCGGGATCCTCTGCCAGGGCCGCGGCTCGGCGGCCAACAGCATTGTCTGCTACTGCCTGCACGTGACGTCGGTCGACCCGGACCGCAGCACGCTGCTGTTCGAGCGCTTCATCAGCCGCGAGCGCAACGAGCCGCCCGACATCGACGTCGACTTCGAGCACGAGCGCCGCGAGGAGGTCATCCAGCATCTCTACGAAAAATACGGCCGCGACCGCGCCGCGCTGACGGCCGTCGTCATCTGCTATCGCCCCAAGAGCGCCATCCGCGACGTCGGCAAGGCGCTGGGCTTCAGCGACGCGCAGCTGGACGTGATGAGCAACGACCACAGCGGCTGGTCCACCCAGGTGCTGCCCGACGAGCACCGCGCCGCGCTGCTGCAGCAGATGGCGCTGCCCGAAGACGACCCGCGCCTGCAGCAGCTCATCACGCTCGGCCGCCAGCTCAACGGCCTGCCGCGCCACCTCAGCCAGCACGTCGGCGGCTTCGTGCTGACCGAGGGCCTGCTGGAGCGCCTCGTGCCCATCGAGAACGCAACGATGAAGGACCGCAGCGTCATCGAGTGGGACAAGGACGACATCGACGAGCTGAAGATGATGAAGGTCGACGTGCTGGCCCTGGGCATGCTCAGCGCCATCCGCCGCTGCTTCGACCTCGTCAACCGGCTGCGCGGCACGGCCATCGACCTGACCATCCCGGACGACGACAGAGCCACCTACGACATGATCTGCAAGGCGGACACCGTCGGCGTGTTCCAGATCGAATCGCGCGCGCAGATGTCGATGCTGCCGCGGCTGCAGCCCCGCGAGTACTACGACCTGGTCATCGAGGTCGCGATCGTCCGGCCCGGCCCCATCGAGGGCGGCATGGTGCACCCCTACCTGAAGAACCGGGCGCTGCCGGCGGATCAGGTGGAGTACCCGAGCGAGGCGCTGAAGGAAGCGCTCTGGCGCACCCGCGGCGTGCCCATCTTCCAGGAGCAGGTGATGCAGGTGGCCATCATCGCGGCCGGCTTCACGCCCGGCGAGGCCGACCAGCTGCGCCGCGCGATGGCGGCCTGGAAGCGCCCCGGCGTGCTGGAGAAGTACTACGACAAGGTCGTCAACGGCATGCGCGAGCGCGGTTACACCGACGACTTCGCCAAGCGCATCTTCGACCAGATCAAGGGCTTCTCCAGCTACGGCTTCCCGGAGTCCCACGCGGCCAGCTTCGCGCTGCTCACCTACGTCAGCTGCTGGCTCAAATGCCACGAGCCCGCGGCCTTTCTCTGTGCGCTGCTGAACTCCCAGCCGCTGGGCTTCTACAGCCCCAGCCAACTGGTGCAGGACGCCCGGCGGCACGACATCGAGGTGCGCGCCATCGACGTGAACCACAGCGACAGCGACAGCACGCTGGAGCGGCGCGACGGCCAGCATCATCCCGCCGTCCGCCTGGGCCTGCGGCTCGTCAGCGGGTTGGGAAAGGACGCCGCCGGGCGCATCGAGAAGGCGCGCAGCCAGGTCGGCGAGTTCGCCCACGCGCAGGACCTCGCCCAGCGTGCCCGCCTCACGCAGCAGGACATGCAGCAGCTCGC
>SEEY01000950.1 GCA_004211235.1 Rubrivivax sp. | reverse complement strand
GCGGCGAGCCTTCGCGCGGCTGGCGAAACTGCCGGTCATCCGACAGGTCGAGAAGCCGCTGCAGCGCCTGCCGCGCGAAGGCTCGCCGCAACGGCTCCCAGCCCCATTCCTCGAAGAGGATCACCAGCGCCAGCACGACGCGGATGAACCCGCGCAGCGCGGCGATGAAGTGCTTTTGCATGCGCGTTCCAGCGGTGAAGGTCCAGCAGGTTATTGCAGTGTTCACCCGGTGGGTTTGAGAGACCGGAAATTGCAAACGCCCTCTCGAGCCGTCGGTTGGAATTCAACGTCTTCCTTACCGTTGACGATCACCGCCGTATCGCCTCACGCCAGTCTGCCCAGACGAAACCAAGAGAGCGCCGCGTCGCTCCTCCAGGCGGCCTTGCGCTACTTCGTCGAGCTTCACGTGCCCATCCCGCGTGTGCTTCGGGACAGCGGCAGGTCGTTCCGAACCGTACCGAACGCGTGTCGCTAGGAACACCCACCGCTTCACCAGGCGACAGGCCGTCTCAGGTGTACTATTGTATTGATACACGTTGGCAGTAAGCATGGATCCCGCCCACTTCGTCCAGATCAACACCGGCTCGCCCGAGCCGATCTATCGCCAGCTCGTCGAGCAGGTGAAGCGGCGCGTGGCGGCGGGGCAGTTGAAGGCGGGCGACGAGATCCCGTCGGTGCGCGAGCTGGCGCAGGCGCTGGCCGTGCACCCGATGACGATCTCCAAGGCCTATTCGCTGCTGGAGAGCGACGGCGTGCTGGAGCGCCGCCGCGGGCTGTCCATGGTGGTGGCCGCCGAGCATCGCAAGGCGCAGCCGACGGCTGACCGCGTGGAGCTGCTGCGCCCGACGCTGGAGAAGGCCGCCGCGGAGGCGCGTGACCTGGAGCTGCCCAGGGCGCACGCCCTGCAGCTTTTCAAGACCATCCTGGAGGAGGCCCCATGAGCCCGCACTTTCCCCACACCGAGACGCCGACCGCCGCGCTCGATGGCGTGAGCCTTGCCTACGGAAACGGTCACGCCGTGCTGAACGGCCTGGACTGGCGGCTGCTGCCCGGCCAGGTGGTGGGCCTGCTCGGCCGCAACGGCGCCGGCAAGACGACGCTGCTGGAGGCGCTGCTCGGCCTGCGCGAGCCCGACGCCGGCCGCGTGCAGCTCTACGGGCAGCACGCGCTGACGCTGGACGACGCCGCACGGGCGCGCATCGGCTATGTGCCGCAGCACAGCGACCTGTTCGAGGGCTTCACGCCGGCGCAATTGCTGGCTTACTTCCGCAGCTTCTACCCGCGCTGGAACGAGGCGCTGGTGGAGGGCCTGCTGTCGCGCTGGGACATCGCGCGCGACAAGCCCATCCGCAAGCTCTCGGGCGGCCAGAAGCAGCGCCTGTCCATCATCCGCGCGCTCGCCCACGAGCCGGACCTGCTGGTGCTGGACGAGCCCGTTGCGAGCCTGGACCCGGCCGGCCGGCGCGACTTCCTGCGCAAGC
>SEEY01000198.1 GCA_004211235.1 Rubrivivax sp. | reverse complement strand
AGTTCACGAATGGGCAGCGTCGCCCTCCTTGACAGGCGTCAGGGCAACCGCCGGGCGACATCACAATACGCGCCCAATGACCCGTCCATCCCGGAGAAGCTGGCCATGAGAGTTTTCTTACGCCTGGTGTTCCTGGGAGCCGTCTGCTCGGCTGCCGCCCCGTCGGCATCGCTCGCCCAGACGCCCGGCAATGAGGAAGAAGAGCTCGCCCAGGTCTACGGCGACAAGACGACCGTCAGCATCGCCACCGGCGCTGCGCAGTCGCTGCGCCGCGCGCCGGCCGTGGCCACGGTGATCACGGCGCAGGACATCGCCATGATGGGCGCTACCGATATCGACCAGGTGCTCGCCAGCGTGCCCGGCGTGCACGTGGGCCGCAACAACCAGGGCTACAACCCGCTGTATGTCATTCGCGGCATCTACAGCGAGTTCAACGCGCAGACGCTGGTGCTCTACAACGGCGTGCCGATGACGACGATGTTCATCGGCAACCGCAGCACGCTCTGGGCCGGCCTGCCGGTGGCCAACATCGCGCGCGTCGAGGTCATCCGCGGCCCGGGCTCGGCGCTGTATGGCGCCGACGCCTATGCCGGCGTCATCAACATCGTCACCAAGGGCCCGGCCGATGTGCAGGGGCTGGAAGTCGGCCTGCGCGCCGGCTCGTTTGCGACGCGGGACGGCTGGGCGCAGTACGGCGGCAGCGTAGGCCCGATGGCGGTGGCGGCCTATCTGCATGCCGGGCGCACCGATGGCTTCAAGGAAACGGTTCGGGCCGACGCGCAGACCGGGCTGGACGCCCTGTTCGGCACCCGGGCGAGCCTCGCGCCCGGGCCGGTCAACACCGGCTACGACTCGGTGGATGCCCATGTCGAGGGCCAGTACAGCAAGCTGAGGCTGCGCGCCGGCTACATGCTCAGGGACAACATCGGCACCGGTGCCGGTGCCGGCGGCGCGCTCGACCCGGTCGGCAAGGGCCGGAACCAGCGCTGGATCGCCAACATGTCGCTCTCCGAACTGGAGCTGGCGCCGAAGCTGCTGCTGAACCTGACCGGCAGCTACTTCCAGCTGACCAACCAGTTCCCGCAGACGCTGCAGATCTTCCCGCCCGGGGCCTTCGGCGGCGCCTTTCCCCAGGGCATGCTTGGCGCGCCCAGCACCTGGGAGCGGCAGACGCGCGTGGCCGCCGTGCTGGGCTACACCGGCCTGAGCGGCCATCAGCTGCGGCTCGGCATTGGCCATGACGACCTGGACATGTACCGCACCCAGGAGTTCAAGAACTTCACCATCATCGATTCCGGGCCGGCGAAAGGCCTGCCGATGCCGACGCCCGGCGGCGAGCTGATCGAGTTCGCGGTCGACAAGTCGTTCGTGACGCCGCAACGTCGTCGCGTGACCTACGCCTATCTGCAGGACGAATGGAGCGTGGCCCGGGACTGGACGCTCACCGCCGGCGTGCGGCGCGACAACTACAGCGACTTCGGCAACACCACCAACCCGCGCCTGGCCCTGGTCTGGGACGCGAGCCTCGACGTCACCGCCAAGCTGCTGCTCGGCCGGGCCTTCAGGGCGCCCTCGTTCTCCGAGGAATACAGCATCAACAACCCGGTGATCCGCGGCAACCCGACGCTCAAGCCGGAGCAGATCAGCACCGCCGAAGCCGCGTTCAGCTGGCAGCTCGGCGCGCAGGTGCAGCTGCAGGCCAGCGCCTTCCGCTACACGATGACGGACATCATCCGCGCCGCGAGCATCGGCGGCGGCACGTCGGAATACGCCAACGTGGGCAGCCAGCGCGGCCACGGGTTGGAGCTGGAACTGGTGGCGGACGTGGCGCGCAACCTGCGCCTGGCCGGCCACTACGCCTACCAGCGGGCGCTGGACGAGAGCACCGGCCATGACGCCGGCTATGCGCCGCACCAGATGGCCTATCTGCGCGCCGACTGGCACTTCGACAAGGACTGGGCGCTCAGCGGCCAGGTCAAGCACGTGGCCGGCCGGCTGCGGCCGGTGGGCGACCTGCGGCCTGCCGTGCCCGACTACACCACCGCCGACCTGACCCTGCGCACCGCAGCGCGCCAGTCCGGCTGGGACCTGAGCATCTCGCTGCGCAACCTGTTCGACGCCAACGTGCGCGAGCCCAGCCTGGCGAGCACCGGCATCCCCGACGACCTGCCGATGGCCGGACGCGCGCTGGACGTGCAGCTGGTGTATCGCTTCTAGGCAGCGTTCCAGCGCCGGGGCGCCTGCCCTTCGTAGGCGATGTGGTCGCAGGCCAGCGGCAGCAAGGTGCCGGCCGGTTGTTCGCTGGCCTCGATGTAGCAGGGCTGCATGCCGGCCAGGAAGGCGGGGAAGCCGAACTGGTAGTGCTGGCGCGGCGTGAAACCCATGTCGGCCGTCAGCGCCGCCGTCAGCGCGGCGTAATTCATGCGCAGCCGCCAGCGGCCTTCCTGCAGATGCTGCTCCACCTTCTGCGCCGCCTGCACATGCGCCCCACCGGCAAGCCCTTCCCGCTCGACCAGCCGCAGCATCGGCGCGATGCGCTCGTCTCCCGCAGCGATGGGGCGGCCGTAGCCGGCGATGGCGCGGTGGCGCTTCAACTCGTCGCGCACACAGTCGTCCAGGCTGGCGCCAGCCGCGATCACCTGGCGTGCCCGCTGGATGAAGCTGGCGGCGCGGATGTCGATGCCGCGGCCATAGATCTCGGCCTCCGACACCGCCAGCGCCGCGGCCACGCCGAGCGTGCCCGAGCTGCGTGCGCTGCCCGCCAGCGCGGCCACACGGTTGTTCCAGATGCGCGCATCCGGATAGCTGGTGCAGACCCAGATCGCATGCAGCACGCGGATCTGCGCCGGTGTGTAGCGCTCGCCGGTGATGCCGAAGACGTACAGCGCCATCCAGTCCATGCCGGCCAGGTCGGCGTGCAGGTCCTGGCCGCGGAACACGGCGCGCTGGCCGACGAAGGCCCCGCCCATGCGGGTGCGCAGCCGGCCGGCGTGCTGTTCGAGCGGCGAGGTTTTCTGTTCGTTCATGCCGCCACCTTCATTGGATCGTCCTGCAGGTCGAGCGCGAAGAACGGAAAGTTCTTGTAGCTGCCGGCGCGCTGTTCCAGCGCATGTGCCGCCGCACCGGGCAGGCGCAGCAGCAGGTGCAGCATCTCGCCCTGGTCGGGCGTGAAGCCCAGGTCGCCCAGCGCCGCCGCGGCGACGCCGGACATCGCCAGCGGCAAGCCGACCGCCGCCTCGACGGCAGCGCGTTGCGCGGCCAGCCAGCGCAGCCGTGGGCCGCCGCCGATGTCGGCCAGGCGTTGCAAGGCGTCGGCGACGATGCCGGGCGTGACCACGCCGTTGGGCTCGAAGCCGGGCGGATGGTCGGCCTCGGGCCAGATGGCCGAGGTCGGTGCCGCGGCGGACAACCAGCGGCCGGCCCAGGGTTCGACGCTCTCCGGCGCAGCCTGGCGGTCCCACAGCGTCATGGCCGCGGCCACTTCCTGCGCACCGCCATGGCGGCCCGCACCCACGGCCAGCGCGGCCATCAGCGCCGCCGCCGCCGGCGAGCCGCCCAGCCCCGAGCACATCGCCGCATGCACCGCGGCATCGCGCGGGCCGGCGTTGGCCAGGGCCACGGCGAGCGCTTCCAGCAAACGTGCCTGCGCGTCGGTGGGGGCCTCCTCGCGGAACAGCAGCCACAGCATGTCGACCCAGCGGGCGCGGCCCAGCAGGTCGGCATACACGTCGTAGCCACGGCAATGCGCGGAACGCGTCGCGAAGCGGTCGGCGGGCTCGGCCTCCTCACGCCAGATGCGCGTACGAACCTGTTCGGTCATCGCCCGCTCACATCAGCTGGCTGAAGCCGCCATCGACCACCAGCTCGGTGCCGACGACATACGACGACGCCGGCGAGGCGAGATAGAGCACCGCGTTCGCCACTTCCTCGGCGGTGCCGAAACGCTGCACGGGCGAGCGGCGCGTCAGGTCGGCGCGGGCGCCCTCCACCACCTCGCGCGGCACGTGGTCCCAACGGCCGAAGCCGGGCGTGTCGATGGGGCCGGGACAGACCGCGTTGACACGGATGCCGCGCGCGGCCAGCTCCAGGCTGGCGGTGCGCACCAGCGAGCGCGCCGCTGCCTTGCAGGCCGCATAGGCCGAGAAGCCTGGCGCCCCGACCTGGTTGGCGATGGACGTCGTCACGACGATGGACGCGCCCGGGCGCAGCAGCGGCAGCGCGCGCTGGATGGCGAAGAACACGCCCTTGAAGGCGACGTTGTTCATCGCGTCGAACTGGTCCTCGGTCATGAACTCGATCGGCACCGGCGAGCCGCCCGTGGCGTTCAACACCAGCACGTCGAGATGGCCGAAGCGCGCCTTCACCTGCGCCATCAGGCGGTCGATGTCGTCCAGCTTGCCGGCATCGCTGCGCTCGGCCAGCAGGTCGTGCCCGAGCGAGGCGCGGGCCGCGGCCAGCGTGGCCTCGTCGCGGCCGGTGATCATCACGTTGGCGCCGTGCTCCAGGAAGAGCCTGGCCGTGGCCAGGCCGATGCCGCTGTTGCCGCCGGTGATGAGGGCGTTCTTGCTTCCAAGCGTCTGTGTCGTCGTCGTCATTTCGCGGTTCCCAGGGTTTTCATTCGGAGATTCATCGGCGGCACTTCCTCGCCGTCGATGCGGATGTCCAGCAGCGTCGGGCCGTCGCGGGACAGCAGCGCGTTGAAGTCGAGCGCATCGAGATCGGCGGGCGAGCTGATCACGTGGCCGGGGATGCCCATGGCCGCCGCCATCATGGCGAAGTCGACCTTGGGCAGCTGGAAGCCGATGGGCTCCGCGCCCGCCAGCCGCTGGCCATGCTTGACCATGCCGAGCGCGCCGTCGTTGAGCACGACGTAGAGCACCGGCAGGCCCAGCTCGGCGGCGACCGTGATCTCCTGGCCGTTCATCAGGTAGCTGCCGTCGCCCGTCAGGCAGACGACCGGGCAGCGGCGGTTGGCCAGCGCGATGCCCACGGCCGAGCCGATGGCCCAGCCCATGGGCGCAAAGTCCATCGTCACACGCAGCCAGCTGGAGCTGCGGGTGCGCCGCTCCTTGCCGGCCGGCAGGTAGGCGCCGCCGGGCATGCGGCTGCGCTGGTCGTGCGGCGCGAGGTAGTGCACCGCCCAGGCCGCGCTGTTGCCCGCATCGGCGACAAAGCGCGTCTGCGGCGGGCAGCGGCCGCTCAGCGTCGCCATCAGGCGCTGCGGCTTGACGGGCGCGGCGGCGCTGTGCAGCGCCTGCGGGTCGTCGACCATCGCTTCATAGGCCTGGCGTGCCATCTGCGGATGCGTGAAGGGCAGCAGCTGCGCGTCCTGCCCGCCGGGCGAGGCCAGCAGCGACAGCAGCTGTTCGCACACCGCCTTGACGTGGCCGCGCACGTGCAGCCGCGCCATCGGCGAGCGCATCAGGTTCTCGTCGCTGTCGTCCACATGGACGAGGCGGCTGTTCAGCAGCGCGGCCGACCAGCCACCGCTGTTGAACTCGCCAAAGCCCGTGCCCAGCGCGATGACAAGGTCGGGCTCGCTCGACAGCAGCTCGGCCGCGCTGGCGTGGCCGCCGAAACCAAACACGCCGCGAAAACGCGGGTGGCGCGGGTTGATGAAGCCCTTGCCGTCGGGCGTCGTGATGAAGCGGCCATCGGTGCGCTGCACCAGCTGCATCAGGTCGGCCGCCGCGTCGCCGCAACCATCACCGATCAGCCAGACCGGCTGGCGGGCGGAGAACAGCAGGCGCGCGAGCTGGCGCACGGCGGGCAGGTCGACCATGGCCGGCGCGCGGCGCAGCAGGCCGGCGAAGTCCGGCGTCTCCATGCCTTCGGGCAGGGGCTCGCGCAGGATGTCGACCGGGATGGACAGGTGGCTCGGGCCGCTGGGCGCACGCTGTGCCTGCATCAGCGCGTTGAACAGCTTGGTGGGCAGTTGCTCGGCATGCGAGACCAGCGAGTTGTAGCGCGTGCAAGGCCGGAACATCGCCATCGTGTTGACGCCGGTGCAGCTCGACTCCTGCAGCGCGCCCTTGCCGAAGTTCTTGATCGGCGGCTGGCCGGTGATGACGAGCATCGGCACGTTGTTGTCGTAGGCACAGGCCACGCCGGTGATCAGGTTGGTGGCGCCAGGACCCGACGTGGCGATGCACACGCCGAGCCGGCCCGTCTCGCGGGCATAGCCGTCGGCCATGTAGGCGGCGCCCTGCTCGTTGCGGGCGACGACGGCCTGCGGGCCGCCGCGCCGGGCGCTGCGCGCGAGGGCGTTGTAGAGCGGCTCGATGGCGCCGCCAGGCACGCCGAAGACGAACTCGACGCCCAGTGCAGCGAGCGCGTCGACCAGCAGGTCGGCGGCGTCCCGGGGAGGTTCGGGCACCCGTTCAGGGTGCGAAGCGAATACGGTATTGGTTTCCACAGTCGTGAGCAGGCAATGGGACGGCATCACGGCCGTGGCGCGCGTTCTTGGAACGCATCACCAGCTTGTCCGCGCGACGTCTGGAACTCGTAGTTCGTCCACCGTGGTGGACACCCAGGAGGCCCGAGATTCGACGTTCTCGTGGCCTCACTCCCTGCGTGCGCTTGCGGCTCCGGAAGCCTGCGCGGTTCTGTGTCTGCACATGGTTGCCCTCGGCACCTGCACAGTGATCACAACTGTATCGAGTTGAAACATCAGTACATCCCCGCATTCGAGGGCGATGGGGTCAGACCTTGCGCATTAATACCGCCCGCCTTGGCGCGCCCCGGCACCGGCCGCGGGCTCACCCAGCCCTTAGCATCCCGGCATGGACAAGCCAGAAAACGACTATCTCGTCATCTCGCGCGGTCAGTGGAATGAGCACGCCAGCCGCGACGATGTTCAGGGGGCGATCGACCGGTTCTATGCCTGGTACGAGGGCCACCTCGCCGACGGCCGCATGAAGCCCGGCAGCCGGCTGGCGCCGGCGGGAAAAGTGGTGGCGCACCAGCTGATCACCGATGGCCCCTTCGCGGAGGCGAAGGAGCTGGTCGGCGGCTTCTGGTTCATCGTCGCCGCGAGCCTTGAGGAAGCCGCCGAACTGGCCGCCCACAACCCGTGCCTCGCCTTTGGA
>SEEY01000197.1 GCA_004211235.1 Rubrivivax sp. | reverse complement strand
CTCGGCGGGCCAGCGGCTCGGCTCGCCCAGGTCGAGCAGCCAGCCGGCGGGCGCCTTGCTTTTCGGTGCGGAGGCAGGCGTCGGCGCGGGGGGCAGCGCGAACAGCTTCAGTTCACGCTCGGGCGGCGCGGCGACGCCGTCCTCGGGCAGCAGCGCGAAGGGCACGCGCCGGCCTTGCGCATCGAGCAGCTGCCAGTCGCGCAGGTCGCTGCCGAGGCTGTGCCGCCAGGCGTCCACGCCGGCATCGAGCGTCAGAAAGGGCGCCGCCTGCGTGATCTGCACCGGCGCGCGATAGGCCGCGGCGCTGGCCCAGGTCGCGGCTGAGGTGGCAACAAAAGCGAGCAGGACTTCAAGCAGGCGGTGTTTCATTCCGAGCAGGTCCGGATGAGCCAGGCAGAGGCGCCACATAGCCGATGACCAGCATGAGCACGCCCACGCCGATGAAGGAGACGATGCGCAGCACGGTGCCGCTGCCCTGCAGGTCGAAGACCAACAGCTTCAGTACGACGGCGCCCAGCAACACGGCGCCGGCCAGCCAGGGCGCGCGTTGATGGCGGCGTGTGCCCAGCAGCATCAGCACCAGCGCCAGCGCACTCCACAGCAGCGCCAGGCCGGTCTGCACGCCGCGTGAGTCGAGCCAGCCGTCGAGGTGGTAGGGCACGCCGCCCCAGTGGTGGAAGCAGCGGATCAGCATGCCGTTGAGCCACAGGAAGGCCAGGCCCGCCGGCACCATCAAGACGTGCGGCGAGAGCTTTGCGGCAGCGGGGCTGCGCAGCCAGGCGACCACGGCCAGCAGCGCAGCGGCGATACCGAGATCGAGCGGGTTCAGCACCGGGATGTAGGGCAGGGGCTGGGCGCTGCCCGGGCTGGCCCAGTTGGCGATCAGCACCCAGGCGGCCAGCGCCAGGCTCAGCACGGCGCCGCCCGCCTGCGCGTAGGCCGCGGGCGCCAGTCGCAGCGGCCAGGCCTGGCGCTCGGGTGCGCGCTTCTGCTGGCGCAGCACCGCGGCCAGCAGCAGCGCCGGCACCACCAGCCAGCCCAGCCAGCCCCAGGCGCTGCCGGGGTCACCGAGGTCGGCCGTCCAGTGGCGGCCCTGCAGGGCGCCGAGCAGGGCGAAAGCCAGCAGGCTGCCGGCGTGCGTCGCGTTGCGCAGGGGCGCGGGCCAGTGCGGCGCGGTGCGGTGCAGCAGCAGCGCTTGAGCGGCCCAGGCCAGCGGCAGCGCCCACAGCCCACCGTGCGACAGCGGCGAGCCGTGCAGCACGGTGCCGAGAACTCCCAGCAAGGCCCAGGCCGGCAGCAGCAGCGCCGTCGGCCATGCCACGGTGGGCCAGCGCCACAGTGCCTGCAGGCCGAGCAGCACGGCGGCGATGGCAGCAATCAGCGCAACGCTGACGGCCCACTCCTGCGGTGCCGGCACCCACTGGTCGACCACGATGCCCGCCGCGACCGCGAGCCACAACGTGCCCCAGCCGACCAGCGCGGCCGCGACACCTGCATGCCACGGGCGGCTGTCGTCCCGGCCCAGGAAGCGTGCAGCCGCCAGCCCGGCGGCCGCGATCAACAAGGCGTTCAACAGTTGCGAGGGCGCCAGCAGATCGCCAGCATCGCCGGTGGCCATCGAGAACACCAATCTGAAGCCGCCCAGCATCATCAGCGCCAGGCCACTGGCCAGGACGCGCAGGCGACGCTGGCGCAGGGCCAGCCAGACCGCACCCGCGCCCTCCAGTGCCCAGGCACCGGCGGTGGCCTCGGCGCTGAGGGCGAACGGGATGACCAGCGTGCCGAACACCGCGCCCAGTGCGATGAAGGCCTCGAACACGAGGGCGTGCGCCGGGCGGCGGCGCGTCCAGGCCGCGAGGCCCACGTAGGCGCCGCCGATGAGCAACGCGGCCAGCGCGATGGCCATCGAGTCGGGCTTGAGCAGTGCGTACTGCATGCCCGAGCCGAACACCGGCACGCCGAACAGCAGCGTGGCCTGCAACCAGACCTCGGGCGTTTGCTGGGCGCGCCTGCCGGGCATCAACAGCACGGCGGTGAAGAGCAGCCAGAAGGCGATCAGGAAGCCCTGTGCCACCGCGTAGTCCGCGCTCGTGTAACCGGTGAATCCCCAGGCGCTGGCGATCAGCGCGGTGAAGCTGAAGGCGATCAGGTTCAGCCGCGGCCAGTGCTTGAACCACGCAACCAGCGCCACGCCCAGGCCGAGCACGAAGTCATAGCCGAGCAGCATGGCGATGGCGCCGCCTCCGTTCGACAGCAGCAGCGGCGTGGCGTAACCGCCCAGCGCAGCGACGACGGCCAGCGCCTGCGCGTCCTGCTTCACGGCCAGCAGCGCCGCCAGCAGCGACACCGCCAGCATCAGCGCGAACACCAGCGCCAGCGGCTGCAGGCCGGCGAGCTTCACCGCGGCGAACAGCGTCAGGTAGACGACCGCCACGCCGCCGCCCTGCAGCAGCAGGCCGTAGCCCCGTGAACGCAGGCGCAGACGCCAGCCGATGACGAGCAGCACGACGCCGGTGGCGCCGATGCCGGCCAGGCGCACTTCCAGCGGCACGGTGACGTTCTCGGCGGCGAAGCGGGCCAGGAAGACCAGGCCGAGGAAGAGCATCGCCAGCCCGACCTTGACGATGGTGTTGGCCGCGGCGAGGCGTTGCGCCCAGGCCGGCATGGGGATCGGTCGGCGCGGTGCCGGTGCCGGGCGAGGAACCGGCGGGATGATGACCTTCGGAACGACCGGGGGTTGAGATGACGCAGATGCGCTCAGTTGGGCGGTCGGCCCGGGGACAGCGACGGCCACTTCGGCGCGCTGCGGCCGTGCCGGCTCGGCTACCGCGAGAGGGGCAGCGACGGGCGCTGGCACCGCGACGTCGGCAGCGACATCAGCCGCTGGTACAGACGCCGCTTGCGGCGCCAAAACCGGTGCCGCTGCGCCTGCCTGCAGCTGCTTTTCCAGCTGGGCGATGCGCCGCCCCTGCAGCGTCTGCTGCCAGGCCAGCCAGCCGACTGCGGCGCCGAGCAGGGCGCCCATCAAGCTCTCGGACGCGAAGCCGCCGAACAGCGCGCCCAGCAGTAACAGGACGACCGGCACGCTCAGGCGCCGTCGATCAGGAACATGCGCGGGGCGGCGCGCAGTGCGCGCCGGGCAGGCTTGATGTTGGCGAGCATGGGCATGGCGATCGGCAGCTCAGAGTTGTGACCAAGGTTCGAGTCGGCGGCGCCTTCTGAAGCGCGCCGCAGCGGTGCACTTCAGCAGCTGAAGTCGTTCTCGAGCAGCGGCTGTTGCTTGACGACGCGGTCCAGCGCCACCAGCTGCGCCAGCAGCGTCTTCATGTGCTTGAGCGGCACGGCGTTGGGGCCGTCGCTGAAGGCTTCGGCCGGGTTCGGGTGGGTCTCCATGAAGAGGCCCGCCACGCCCACGCCCACGCCGGCACGGGCCAGCACCGGCACCATCTCGCGGGCACCGCCGCTGGAGCCGCCGAGGCCGCCGGGCTTCTGCACCGAGTGGGTCACGTCGAACACCACCGGCGCGCCGGTGTTGCGCATCTCAGCCAGGCTCGTCATGTCCGCCACGAGGTTGTTGTAGCCGAAGCTGACGCCCCGTTCGCAGGCCAGGAACAGGTCTTCCGAGAGGCCCACCTCACGCGCGGCGGCGCGGGCCTTGTCGATGACGTTCTTCATGTCCCAGGGCGCGAGGAACTGGCCCTTCTTGATGTTGACCGGCTTGCCACTTTGCGCGACGGCGCGGATGAAGTCGGTCTGGCGGCACAGGAAGGCGGGCGTCTGCAGCACGTCGACGACGCTGGCGACCTCGGCGACCTGCGACGCGTCGTGCACGTCGGTCAGCACCGGCAGGCCGGTCTGGCGGCGCACCTCGTCGAGGATCTTCAGGCCGGCTTCCATGCCGACACCGCGCTTGGTGGTGCCGGAGGAGCGGTTGGCCTTGTCGAACGAGCCCTTGTAGATCAGCGGGATGCCGAGTTCAGTGCACGCTTCCTTGAGCAGGCCGGCGACGTCGAGCGACATCTGCAGGCCCTCGATCGAGCAGGTGCCGGCGATCAGGAAGAAGGGCTGGTCGATGCCGACGTCGAATCCGCAGAGCTTCATGGTCAGCCTTTCTTGTGGTTCAGCGCGGCCTTGATGAAGGCCGTGAACAACGGGTGCCCACCCCAGGGCGTCGACTTGAACTCCGGGTGGAACTGCACGCCGACGAACCAGGGGTGCACATCGCGCGGCAGCTCGACCATCTCGGTCAGCTTCTCGCGCTGCGTGATGGCCGAGATGACGAGGCCGGCCTGCTGCAGGCGGTCAAGGTAATGCTCGTTGGCCTCGTAGCGGTGGCGATGGCGCTCGGTGACGACCGGGCCGTAGATGTCGCGGGCCAGCGTGCCTTCCTTGACGTCCGAACTCTGCGCGCCCAGGCGCATCGTGCCGCCGAGGTCGGAGTTGGCGTCGCGCTTCTGGATGCTGCCGTCGGCGTCCTGCCACTCGTCGATCAAGGCGATGACGGGATGGGGCGTGTCGGGCTCGAACTCGGTGGAGTTGGCGCCCGTCAGGCCGGCCATGTGGCGCGCGTACTCGATGGTCGCGACCTGCATGCCCAGGCAGATGCCCAGGTAGGGCAGCTTGTGCTCGCGGGCGTACTGGGCGGCCAGGATCTTGCCCTCCACGCCGCGCTTGCCGAAGCCGCCCGGCACCAGGATGGCGTCGTACTGGCCCAGCGTGTCGACCGTCTCGGGCGTCAGCGTCTCGCTGTCGACGTATTCGATCTTCACGCCCGCGTGGTTGTGGATGCCCGCGTGGCGCAGCGCCTCGTTGAGCGACTTGTACGAGTCCGACAGGTCGGTGTACTTGCCGCACATGGCGATGGTCACCTGCTCCTTGGGGTTCTCGGTCTCGTAGACGAGGTTGTCCCAGCGCTTGAGGTCGGTGCTCTTGGTGTTGAGCTGCAGCTTGGTGCAGATGAGCTGGTCCAGCCCCTGCTCATGCAGCATGCGCGGCACCTTGTAGATGGTGTTCACGTCCCACATCGAGATCACGCCGTACTCGGCGACGTTCGTGAACAGCGAGATCTTCTCGCGCTCGTCGTCGGGGATGCGACGGTCGGCGCGGCACAGCAGCGCGTCGGGCTGGATGCCGATCTCGCGCAGCTTCTGCACCGTGTGCTGCGTGGGCTTGGTCTTGAGTTCGCCGGCAGCGGCGATCCAGGGCACGTAGGTCAGGTGCACATAGGCTGTGTTGGTGGGCCCGGCGCGCAGGCTCATCTGGCGCACGGCCTCGAGGAAGGGCAAAGACTCGATGTCGCCCACCGTGCCGCCGATCTCGACGATGGCGACGTCGACGCCCTGGGCGCCGCGCTTGATGTATTCCTGGATCTCGTTGGTGACGTGCGGAATGACCTGCACCGTCTTGCCGAGGTAGTCGCCCCGGCGTTCCTTCTCGAGCACGGTCTTGTAGATCTGGCCGGTCGTGAAGTTGTTGGCCTTCTTCATCCGCGTGGTGATGAAGCGCTCGTAGTGGCCGAGGTCGAGGTCGGTTTCGGCGCCGTCGTCGGTGACGAAGACTTCACCGTGCTGGAAGGGCGACATCGTGCCGGGGTCGACGTTGATGTACGGGTCCAGCTTGATCAGGGTGACTTTGAGGCCGCGCGATTCGAGGATGGCAGCCAGGGAGGCCGATGCGATGCCCTTGCCTAGCGAGGACACCACGCCGCCAGTGACGAAGACGTATTTGGTCATGTCTTGCAGCGCGCCAGAACAGCAGCGCTGAGGTGGAAATTGCGATTGTAGTGGCTGGCTCGGGGCTCGCCGGGCTTGGCCGGGTCTTGCCCTGTCGAACGGCGGCTCGCCGTCAGGCCAGCAGTTCGAGCACGAGGTCGGCGGTTTCCTCGGGCTTCTCGAACGGGTAGAGGTGGCTGCCCTCCATCCAGCGCCAGCGCTCGCCGGCCAGCTGTCTCGAAGCCGCCGCGCCGGCCTGGCGCAGCTCGACGGAACGCGTGCCGCCGATGAACGCCACCGGGCATGGCGGCGGGCGCAGACGCAGCAGCTGAGGCAGGTGGTGCGGCAGCGTGCGGTAGATGTGGGCCTCGACCTCGCGGGTGAAGCGCAACCGCACCTGGCCGTCGGCGTCTTCGAAGCCGGCCGCGACGTAGTCGGCCAGCACGCGCGGGTCCCAGCGGGCGAAGATTTTCTTGGCGGCGAAGTGCCTGTGCACGGCGTCGCGGTCGGGCCAGACGTGGCGGCGGTCACGGGCGACCTTCGACGGGCCGTAGCGGTGGATGAGCCCGGTCGTCTTGGCCAAAGCCACCGCGGCGGCCTTGAAGCCCGCCACCACGGGCGAGTCCAGCAACACGAGCCGGCTGACGAGATCGGGCCGGCGGCATGCTGAGCCTGATGGCTGCCTGCCGCCGAGCGAGTGGCCGACGAGCGCGACCTGACCCTCCGGACGCACATCGTCTTCGATGAAATGGATGAGCTGGTCGCGCAGGCGGCGCCAGTCGGCGGTGACGGGAAAGCGCGGATCGTGGCCGAAACGGTCCAGCGCCTCGACGCGCCAGCCGGCGGCCCGCCAGCGCTCGAACAGCACGCGGTAGCACCCGGCCGGGAAGCTGTTGGCGTGCGAGAAGACGAGCGTGCCGACGTTCATTGCACGCACCGAGTGTTTCGCCAGAAGACGAGGGTCCCGGCCGTCATGCCTTGGCCAGCTTCTTCAGCTTGTAGAGCGCTTCCAGCGCTTCGCGGGGCGACAGCGCATCCGGGTCGATGCCGTCCAGCGCCGCGACCAGGCCGCTCGGCTCGGGCAGGGGCGGTGGTGCGGGCGGGGCGGCAAAAAGGTCGAACTGATCGTCCTCGGCGTTCTGCCGCGCCTCCAGCGCTTCCAGCGTTGCACGCGCCTGGCGCACCAGGCTGGCGGGCATGCCGGCCAGCCTGGCGACCTGCACGCCGTAGCTGCGGCTGGCCGGGCCGGGCTGCAGCTCGTGCAGGAAGACGATGTCCTCGCCGCTCTCGACGGCCGACACGTGCCAGTTCTGCGCCATGGCGTGCTTGGCGGGGAACTCGGTCAGCTCGAAGTAGTGGGTCGCGAACAGCGTGAAGGCGCGCGTC
>SEEY01000196.1 GCA_004211235.1 Rubrivivax sp. | reverse complement strand
GGCCATTGCTGTAGAACGGATCGGAGAACAGCTTCACGGCAGCGTCGAAGGTGGCGGCCGACCTGCCCAAGGCCGCACGCAAACGCACGCCGTTCGACTGGCGCGCCTTGACGATGCGCGTGTTGCCACCGGTGCTCGGCATGGCCGTGCTCATCGGCCTGTGGGGTATCGCCACGATGAAAGGAGGCAGCTTTCCAACCCCGGCCGCCACCTTCGACGCTGCCGTGAAGCTGTTCTCCGATCCGTTCTACAGCAATGGCCCGAATGACCAGGGCATCGGCTGGAACATCCTGAACTCGCTGGGTCGCGTCGGCATGGGCTTCGGCCTCGCTGCCATCGTCGGCATTCCGCTGGGCTTCATCATCGGCCGCTTCGAGTTCGCCAACCGCATGGTGTCGCCGCTGATCGCGCTGCTCAAGCCCGTGTCGCCGCTGGCCTGGCTGCCCATCGGTCTGCTGGTCTTCAAGAGCGCCAACCCGGCCGCGATCTGGACTATCTTCATCTGCTCGATCTGGCCCATGGTCGTCAACACGGCCGTCGGCGTGCAGCGCGTGCCGGAGGACTACCTGAACGTCGCCCGTGTGCTCAAGCTCAGCGAGTGGAAGGTCATCACGCGCATCCTGCTGCCCGCGGTGCTGCCTTATGTGCTGACCGGCGTGCGCCTGTCGGTGGGCACGGCCTGGCTGGTCATCGTGGCGGCCGAGATGCTGACCGGCGGCGTCGGCATCGGCTTCTGGGTCTGGGACGAGTGGAACAACCTCAACGTCGCCCACATCATCATCGCCATCTTCGTCATCGGCACCGTCGGGCTGCTGCTCGAATGGTTCCTGATGTCCCTTGCCAAGCACTTCACCTTCGAGGACTGATGCCATGACCAAGCCATTCATCCAGGTGCAGAACGCCGAGATGGTGTTCACCACGCGCAAGGGCCGTTTCCATGCGCTGCAGAACGTCAACCTCGACGTGCAGCGCGGCGAGTTCATCACGCTGATCGGCCATTCGGGCTGCGGCAAGTCGACCCTGCTCAACCTCATCGCCGGCCTGCTGAAGGCCACCGACGGTGTGCTGCTCTGCGACGGCCGCGAGATTGCCGCGCCGGGCCCGGAGCGTGCCGTGGTCTTCCAGAACCATTCGCTGCTGCCTTGGCTGAGCTGCCTGGACAACGTGCTGCTCGCCGTCGAGTCGGTCTTTGGCGGCAAGGAGAGCCCGGCCCAGCTCAAGGTGCGTGCCCGCGCTGCGCTCGAACTGGTGGGCATGAGCCACGCGCTGCACAAGCGCCCGCACGAGGTCTCCGGCGGCATGAAGCAGCGCGTCGGCATTGCCCGCGCGCTGGCCATGGAGCCCAAGGTGCTCCTGATGGACGAGCCCTTCGGCGCTCTCGACGCGTTGACGCGCGCCAAGCTGCAGGACGAGTTGCTGAAGATCGTCGCCCGCACGCAGAGCACGGTGGTGATGGTGACGCACGACGTGGACGAGGCCGTGCTGCTGTCGGACCGCATCGTCATGATGCCGGGAGTCCCGCCCGGCGGCGGGGTAACTTTCTTCTGCGGGGCCAGAAGAAAGTCACCAAAGAAGAGGCCCTGAACCGCACACGACCGCGGCGCCGCCAACAGCGGCGCGCGAAAACTCTTCACGGGGTTTCGGGCAGACGCGAGCCGCTGCGCTCTCGCTGCTGTCCTTGTCAGCAACGCCATTCACCGCACCATCGGGCCGCTTAACGCGCGGCTGCACGCCGTGCTCACGAGGAGCACCGAAGGCAGCGTCGCTCGGGCGACGCATGGCTCGTAGTTTGTAGGTTGGGGTGCATCGCGAACCCCAACAACCATCGCACCGCTCTCATCAAGACAGCCCAATACAGCGCCGCCCGAGCGGCGCGGTGTTCGTGTTTGCGCGCTCTGGCGCCGGCGTGCAGCCGCGACGTCAGCGTGGTGCTGGTGCGATTGGGCGTGGCCTTCACAAGTGGTAGGCGAGAGCGCAGCGGCTCGCGTCTGCCCGGAATGGCGCGGGACGTTTTCGCGCGCTGCTCACGGCGCTGTGATGCTCGAGTGCGGTTCAGGGCCTCTTCTTTGGTGACTTTCTTCTGGCCCCGCAGAAGAAAGTTACCCCGCCGCCGGGCGGGACTCCCGGCAATGCAGCAAGCACACGCGCTCTCTGCCAAAGCAACCAACGCAGCGCAGCATCGAAAGCAGCCCAAAAACAAACACAACGCACCCTCACATCTGCCGAAACAGATGCGCACAGCTCTCCGCCACCAGCAGCATCTCGCTCCCGTGCTTCAGCTTGATCTGCATCCGCCCCCTGAAGTCGCGGCTCACACTCGCCACCGCGTTCACGTTCACCAGCGTTGAGCGATGAATCTGCCAGAACTGCTGCGGGTCCAGCTCGTCGATGAGCTCCTTCAGCGGCTTGCGAATCAAGGCCTCGCCGTCCTTCAACGCCAGCCGCGTGTACTTGTTGTCGCTCTGGAAGAACATCACCTCGTCCACCGTGATGAGCCGCAGCGTCTGGCCCACTGATGCATTGATCCACCGCAACGGCGCCCGTGCAGCCGACGGCGCCGGCCGCGCGCTCAGCTGCTCCAGCACGCCGCCCAGCGGCGCCGGCGCCTGGCCCTGGCCCAGCCGCGCCTTCAGCCGCGTGATCGCCGTGAACAGCCGCGCGCCGGCCAGCGGCTTGAGCAGGTAGTCCACCGCACCCTGGTCGAAGGCGGCCACGGCGTACTGGTCATAAGCCGTGACGAAGACGACATGGCAGCGGCCGCCCACCTGCCGGGCCACGTCGATGCCGGTCGCGCCGGGCATCTCGATGTCAAGGAAAAGGATGTCCGGGCTGTGCTGGTCCAGCAGGCGCAGCGCCTCCAGGCCATCGGCCGCCTCGCCGACGATGCTCAGCTCCGGCCACAGGCGGCCGAGCTGCTCGACAAGTTCACCGCGCAGCGCGGGTTCGTCTTCGGCGACGACGGCGGTCGGGGAGAACAGGTTCATGGCGGCAGGTCCAGCGTGAATTCCGTGCGGCCCTCGCGGCTCGTGCAGACGAGTTTCGCGCCCAGCACCGTCAGCCGCTCGCGCAGCGAGCTCAGGTCGGCATCCTCGCTGCACAGGCCTTCCTGGTCGAAGCCCAGCGTGATGCGGCCATCCGCCTCCAGCCAGCAGTGCGCCGGGTGGCCGAGCCGCAGAGCGCGCTGCACCAGCGGCAGCAGCAGCATCGGCGGTAGCGGCGTGGCGCCGCGCGAGCCGAGCTGGCTGGCGAAGGCGGGCGGCTGGCCGTTCAGGTCGCGCAGCAGATCGAGGTAGCTGGCGATCAGCTCGGCTTCGCTGCCGAGCGTGGCGCCCGCATCCCGCAGCCGCGGCAGCGCCACACGCAGATGGCGGATCAGCCGCTCCAGCCGCGCACTGGCGGTCGGGTCCTGCCGGTCATAGGCCTGCTCGACGGCAACCAGCGCGTCGAACAGGAGCGTCGGATCCACCTGCGCCTGCAGCGCGGCCAGCCGCGACTCCAGCGCCTGCCGGCGCAGCTGGCTGTGCTCACGCAGCAGGTCCTGGGCAGCCTGGTCCTGGCGGCGGCGCAGCGTGCGCAGTTCCAGCACGCCGACGATCATCAGCGCCGGCATGAAGACCCACAGCGTGTCGCCGATGACCGCCGTGACGCTGAACATCGAGCAGCTGGGCTTGCCATGCTTGAGGGCATAGAGGTCGCACAGCGACGGCCAGGGCAGGGCGGCGGCAAGCGGGTAGATGACGGCCATGGTCAGCGCCGACCCGAGCAGCGTGGCGCCAACGAGCCGGCCGCGTCGCCCTGGGTGGATGGGGCTGCTTCGCGCGACCGGCAGCCAGCACAGCAGCAGCACGGCGCAGCTGACCAGCGGCAGGCCGAGATGGCGGGCGACCACCTGCGGCAGCTGGTCGCCGGCGCTGAGCTCCAGCAGCGAGGTCAGGTCGATGGCGCCGAACAGCAAGGCCGCGGTGATGAAGACCATCGCCTCATGGCGACGCAGCGAGCGCCAGGAACGCAGCACGTGGCGGATCATGGCAACGCCTCGGCCGGCAGCCGCACGCGGGCGACGACGCCCCGCGGCTGTACCGCCTCGAGCTCGAGCGCCGCCGCGTCGCCGAAGTGCGCCGCAAGCCTGGCGCGCGTGTTGGCCAGGCCCACGCCAGTGCCGCCGCTGGCAGCGCCGAAGCCCTGGCCGTTGTCGGCCACCTCGATGCTCAGGCCACCGCCGTCTGCATGTGTGGCGCGGATGTCGATGTGCCCGCCCTCGGGGAGGGGCGACAGGCCGTGCTTGATGGCGTTCTCCACCAGCGTCGGCAGCACCAGCGTCGGCAATTGCGCCGACAGCAGCTCAGGCGGCGCGGTGATGGCGAACGACAGGCGCTCTCCCATGCGCATCTGCAGGATGGCGAGGTAGTGGCGCACCAGCGCCAGCTCGTCGGCGAGCGTGGACTCCTGCCGCCGCATGCCGGGGAGCGCGGCGCGCAGGTAGGCGATGAGGGCGACGAGCATGTCGCGGCCGCGTTCGGGCCGGGTCTCGTACAGGCGCTTGACGTTGGCCAGCGTGTTGAACAGGAAGTGCGGCTCGATCTGCGCGTTCAGCGCCGACAGCTGCGCTTCGGTCTGCTGCGTGCGCAGTGACTCGCGCTCGCGAAACAGGCGGCCGAGCTGCTCGCGCCCCTGCTGCTGTGCACGGCTGACGAGCAGCAACGCATAGGCCATGCCGCCCAGCAGCGCCCACAAGGCGATGGTGGAGACGGCCCATCCGGCGCTGACCTTCATGCCGGCGTCGTCCAGCACGGCGGCGCCGTAGCGCAGCACCGTGCCCAATGCGGCGCCCAGTCCCACCGCCAGCGCCTGCACGGCCAGTGCGGGGGCCAGCCGCCAACGACGGCGGGCCAGCAACGCCTCGGCCAGCGCCACCATCAGCAGCAGCGACAGGCCCGTCAGCAACGACTGGCGGCTGAAGCGAACCAGGTCGAAGAAGGCGGCGCCGGCATCGCTGCCGTCGAACCAGCTCAGCGACCGCGACAGCGCGTGCAGCAGGCAGAAGTAATAGACGCCCGCCAGCATGCGCAGATTGCAGATGCGGCGAAAGGCTTGCAGCGGCGTCGGATCCTCCATTGCGGCCATTCTCGGCCGGCCGCCGCGAGGCGGGGCGGCATGCGACGAAGTGGCCTCAGCCGCCCCTGGCCGCGGTGATCAGCGCCTTGAGTTCCCGCTCGGACGCCGCCGCGTCGCCGAGGTTGACCTCGATGAGGCGGCGCAGATGGGTGATGGATTCAAGGTCGATGCTGCGGCACAGGACGCCGGCATGGTGGCCCGCGACATGGGTCAGCTCGCCGGCTATGGCGATGACGATGCCGTCCTCGGCGGTATCGGACGTGTCGCCCAGCGGCAGCTTGACGAGGCAGGGCGAGCCGACCGGTGGCGCCGTGCCCTCGGCGATCTGCAGCAGCACGCCCTTGAGCGAGATGTCGACCACCTGGCAGTGCAGGCGGGTGTGGATGGTGATGAGCTCGGCGCCGGCGGCAAAGGCGACACGGGCGAACTGGCGGCGTTCGGGGCTGGTGATGTTGCTCTCCTGATGGCTGAGCGCGGTGACGGCTAGACGAACGGCTCCAGGGCGTCTGCCCCGCCGAACACGGTGCTGCTTTCCACGGCCTGCTGCAGCCGGTCGGGCGCCAGCGAAGCCAGGCCCATGGCCTCGAGCATGAACCAGGCGGCGCGCAGGTAGGCAATGATCTCCTCCCGCGTTGCGTCGGCCGGTGCGGGCTCGCCGTCCCAGGCGCGCTCGACCGGCTGGCGCGGCGCGACGACCGCCGGCCGATGGGCACGGGCGATGCGGGCCAGCAGCTCGCGCATGTCCACCGATACGCTGGGAGCGTCGATGAGGCGTACGAGGTCGCCCAGCTGCTGCTCACCCGCGGCCGCGAGCAGCCGCGCTGCCTGGTCGGCCCCGCCCGCGAGGTAGAGCCCCGCAGCGAGGTCGACATATTCGAGCGCGGCCGACAGCCGCTGCAGGTCGGGGTTGGGCGACATGGGAGGCCGAGTCTAGGACGTGTCAAGGGGCAACGGGCGGCCAAACTTCACGCGGCTTGTTTATGCTGGCCCACCCCAGGGAAAGTCAGAGGAACCCACCATGTTCGACCGCCGTCAACACCTGCAACACCTCGCCGCCCTGGCCGCCGCCTCGGCCCTGCCCGCCGTAGCGGCGGACGACACGGACGGCACCTACGACGAGGATTCCATCGTCAAGGCCGCCACCGATTTCTTCGGCCAGACCACCGAGGGCCTCGCCAAGGTCATCGAGAAGGCCTTCAAGGAGCAGGGCCGGCCCAACGCCTACATCAAGGGTGAGGAGGCCTCGGCAGCTGTCACCGTGGGCCTGCGCTACGGCGACGGCGAACTGCTGATGAAGGGCGGTGGTGCGAGCCGGGTCTATTGGGCCGGGCCGTCCATCGGTTTCGACCTGGGCGCCAACGCGTCCAAGGTCTTCACGCTGGTCTACAAGCTGCCTAAGGCCAGTGCCATCTACCAGCGCTTCCCCGGCGTGGACGGCAGCCTGTACTACATCGGCGGCGCGGGCATCAACTACCAGCGCCTGAACGGCATCACGCTGGCGCCCATCCGCCTTGGCGTCGGGCTGCGGGCCGGCGCGAGCGTGGGCTATATCCATTACCGGCGCGAGAAGAGCATCAATCCGTTTTAGCGCGAGGCGCCGCACGCCGTCGGCGTAGACTGTATTTCCATACAGCATTTGAGAGGTGATCGTGAGCAGCACCATCGACCTGCCCGTGCAGGACATCTCCAGCGAAGTCCTGATCGAGAAATACGCCAAGGGCGGCGAGCAGACGCCCGACGAACTGCGCGAGCGCGTCGCGAACGCCCTCAGCGCAGCGGAGAAACCGGCCGACCGCGCCCGCTGGGCGGCTGCCTTCCTGGCTGCGCAACAGCGGGGCTTCGTGCCGGCCGGCCGCATCATGTCCGCCGCCGGCACCGAGCTGTCGGCGACCCTGATCAACTGCTTCGTGCAGCCGGTGGGCGACTCCATCGCCACCACCGAAGACGGCGTGCCCGGCATCTACACCGCGCTGACCGAAGCTGCCGAGACGATGCGCCGCGGCGGCGGCGTCGGCTACGACTTCAGCCGCATCCGCCCGGCCGGCGCCTGGGTCGGCTCCACGCGCAGCCATGCGTCCGGCCCGATCAGCTACATGCGGGTGTTCGACCGCAGCTGCGAGACGGTCGAGAGCGCCGGCAGCCGCCGCGGCGCGCAGATGGGCGTGCTGCGCTGCGACCATCCCGACATCGAGGCCTTCATCCACGCCAAGGACCAGGGCGACCTGCGCAACTTCAACATCTCGGTCGGCGTGACCGATGCCTTCATGGAAGCCGTGCAGGCCGATGGCACGGTGGAACTGGCGCACAAGGCGCAGCCGAGTGCCGAGCAGATCGAGGCCGGCGCCTACCAGCGCGGCGACGGCCAGTGGGTCTACCGCAAGGTCAGGGCGCGCAGCCTGTGGGACCAGGTCATGCGCTCCACCTACGACCACGCCGAGCCCGGCGTGCTGTTCCTGGACCGCATCAATGCCGACAACAACCTGCATTACTGCGAAACGATCGCGGCGACCAACCCTTGTGCCGAGCAACCCCTGCCGCCCTACGGCTGCTGCTGCCTCGGTTCCATCGACCTGACGCGCTTCGTGCGTGACCCGTTCAGCGCCAAACCGGAATTCGACGAAGCCGGCTTCGCCGAGGTCGTTGCCGTGGCCACGCGCATGCTCGACAACGTGCTCGACGTCACCCCCTGGCCGCTGCCGGCGCAGGCGCAGGAGGCGAACAACAAGCGCCGCGTCGGCCTGGGCTTCACGGGGCTGGGCGACGCCCTCGTCATGCTGAACCTGCGCTACGACACGCAGGCCGCACGCGACATGGCCAGCCGCATCAGCGAGGTCATGCGCGACGCGGCCTATGCGGCGTCCAGCGATCTGGCCGCGGAGCGCGGCAGCTTTCCGCTGTTCAATGCCGACCTGTATCTGTCGGGCGGCAGCTTCGCGTCACGCCTGCCGCAGGCGCTCAAGGACAAGATCCGTTCGCACGGCCTGCGCAACTCGCACCTGCTGTCCATTGCACCCACCGGCACCATCAGCCTGGCCTTTGCCGACAACGCCTCCAACGGCATCGAGCCGGCGTTTTCCTGGACCTACACGCGCAAGAAGCGACTCGGCCAGTCCGAGGGTGGCGGCTTCAAGGAGTACGCCGTCGAGGACCATGCCTGGCGCTTGTATAGACATCTGTTCGGCGCCGATGCGCCGCTCAGCGAGGCGTTCGTCACGGCGCTGGAGCTGAGCGCGGCGGACCATGCGTCCATGGTCGCGGCGGTCGCGCCCTATATCGACACCTCGATCAGCAAGACGGTCAACGTGCCGGCCGACTATCCCTACGCGGACTTCCAGAACCTGTACGTGCAGGCCTGGCAGAGCAAGCTGAAGGGCCTGGCCACCTACCGCCCCAACAGCGTGCTCGGTTCGGTCCTGAGCGTGACGCCGGAGGTCAAGCAGCCCGAGCCTCTGCGTGCCGAGGTGGACGGCACCAACCAGCGCCTCAAGGTCGAGCGCCTGCCCAATGC
>SEEY01000195.1 GCA_004211235.1 Rubrivivax sp. | reverse complement strand
GTCCGTCATGTTGGACGCGTCCTTGAAGCGCTGGTAGGCCTTGCCGGGCCAGACCGTGTCGCCCGTGGCCTGCGCGTCCAGCACGAGCATCGACAGCGCCAGGTTGGCCAGCGCCCGCTTGCCCGACGACACCGGGTCGGGCGTGTAGCCGCCAGCGATCTGGTTGGCCTCGAAGGCGGCGGCCCAGTCGTCGCGCAGCGCGGCGGCAAGCTGCGTCTGCGCGGCCATGACGGCGGCGTGGATGGCCTGCGGGTCGACCACGTCGAGCTGCTCGGCGATGTAGGCCTCGCCGGGCAGCGTCAGCGCCAGTTCCTTGAAGGCGGGGTCCAGCTCGGCGTGGTTGAGCACGCCGCGCATCGCGTCGATGAAGACGGGGCTGAGGGTCAGCGGCTGGCCGGCCCGCAGCGCATGCAGGATGCGGTTCAGCGCCAGGCGCTGGCCGGCTTCCCAGCGGTTGAAGGGGTCGCTGTCATGGCGCATCAGCACCAGCAGCGCGGCGTCGGACAGGCCGTCGTTCAGCACCACCGGCGCGGAGAAGCCGCGCAGCAGCGACGGCACGGGTTCGCTGGCGATGCCGTTGAAGACGAAGGTCTGCTCGGCCTGGTCCAGCACCAGGACCTGCTCGGTGGCACCGTTCCCATCGAGCGGCAGCGCCGCGCCGTGGCGGTCCAGCAGGCCCATGACGACCGGGATGACCTGCGGCTGCTTGTCGGTCTGCCCGGGCGTGGCAGGCGTCTGCTGCGTGAGGCGCAGCGTGTAGGCCTGCGAGGCGGCGTCGTACTCGCCGTGGGCGGTCACGCGCGGCGTGCCGGCCTGCGCGTACCAGCGCTTGAAGCTGTCCAGCCGCGTGGTCAGCTCGGACTCGGGGTTCGCATCGGCAATGGCCTGCGCGAAGTCGTCGCAGGTCACGGCCTGGCCGTCGTGGCGCTCGAAGTAGAGCTTCATGCCCGCCTCGAAGCCCTGGCGGCCGACCAGCGTCTGGTACATCCGCACGACCTCGGCGCCCTTCTCGTAGACGGTGGACGTGTAGAAGTTGTTGATCTCGCTGTAGCTGTCCGGCCGCACCGGGTGGGCCATGGCGCCGCTGTCCTCGGGGAACTGCACCGCACGCAGGCCGCGCACATCCTGGATGCGGCAGACGGCGCGGGCCGACGGCGTGCCGGCCATGTCCATGCTGAATTCCTGGTCGCGGAAGACGGTCAGGCCTTCCTTGAGCGACAGCTGGAACCAGTCCCGGCAGGTGACGCGGTTGCCGGTCCAGTTGTGGAAATACTCGTGCGCGACGATGGACTCGATGCGGGCGAAGTCGGCGTCCGTCGCCGTCGCCGGCGAGGCGAGCAGGGCGCTCGTGTTGAAGATGTTCAGCCCCTTGTTCTCCATCGCGCCCATGTTGAAGTCGGACACGCCGACCACCATGAAGCGCTCCAGGTCCAGCGGCAGCTTGAAGCGCGCCTCGTCCCAGACGATGGAAGCGATGAGGCTGTTCATCGCATGCTCGGTCTTCTCCAGGTCGCCACGGCGCACGTAGACCTGCAGCAGGTGGTCCTTGCCGGCGCGGGTGCGGATGCGCTGCTCCCGCGCGACCAGATCGCCCGCGACGACGGCGAACAGATAGCTCGGCTTGGGGAAGGGGTCGTGCCAGACCGCGAAATGACGACCGTGGTCGAGCGGACCGCTGTCGGTCAGGTTGCCGTTGGACAGCAGCACCGGGTACTTGGCCGCGTCGGCGCGCAGCGTGACGGTGTAGACGGCCATCACGTCCGGCCGGTCCAGGAAGTAAGTGATGCGGCGGAAGCCCTCGGCCTCGCATTGCGTGAAGAAGCTGCCGCCCGAGGTGTACAGGCCCGACAGCGCCGTGTTCTTGGCGGGGCAGGTGGTGTTGCGGATCTCGAGCAGGAAGTCGTCGTCCGGCGGGTTGTCGATCACCAGTTCATGGCCCTCTTGGCGGAAGGACACGCCGGCGCCGTTGATGCCCACGCGCAGCAGGTTGAGCTCCTCGCCATGCAGGCGCAGCGGGCCATGCGGCACGGCGCGGTTGCGCTCGACCTGCATCTTGCTGGTGACCAGGGTCTTGGCAGGGTCGAGGTCGAAGGTCAGGTCGACCTTGCGGATCCAGAACGCTGGCTGCTGGTAGTCCAGGCGTTGGATCAGGGTGGCGGTGCCTTCACGCATGAGCGGCTTCCTTGGGGTCGGGGGAAAAAGGAGGGGCCGCGCTTGCGGCCCCGGGATCAAACGCCCTGCTTGAGGGACTCGGTGATGAACGGGTCGAGATCCCCGTCCAGCACCTTCTGCGTGGCAGAGGTTTCGTAGTTGGTGCGCAGGTCCTTGATGCGGCTCTGGTCCAGCACATAACTGCGGATCTGGTGGCCCCAGCCGACGTCGGTCTTGGTCTCTTCCAGCGCCTGCTGCTCAACCATGCGCTTCTTCATCTCATGGTCGTACAGCCGCGAGCGCAGGCGCTTCCAGGCCACGTCGCGGTTGCCGTGCTGGCTGCGGCCGTCCTGGCATTGCACGACGATGCCGGTCGGGATGTGCGTCAGGCGCACCGCCGAGTCGGTCTTGTTGATGTGCTGGCCACCGGCGCCCGAGGCGCGGAAGGTGTCGACGCGCACGTCGGACGGGTTGATGTCGATCTCGATGCTGTCGTCCACCTCGGGGTAGACGAACAGCGACGCGAACGAGGTGTGGCGCCCGCCCGAGCTGTCGAACGGGCTCTTGCGCACCAGGCGGTGCACGCCGGTCTCCGTGCGCAGCAGGCCGAAGGCGTACTCGCCCTCGACCTTGATGGTGGCGCTCTTGATGCCGGCCACGTCGCCCGGCGTCTCGTCTTCCATCGTCGCCTTGAAGCCCTTGCGCTCGGCGTACTTCAGGTACTGGCGCAGCAGCATGCCGGCCCAGTCGCAGGCCTCGGTGCCGCCGGCGCCGGCCTGGATGTCGACGAAGCAGTTGAGCGGGTCGGCCGGGTTGTTGAACATGCGGCGGAACTCGAGCTCCTCGACCTTGGCGCGCAGCTGCGCGGCATCGGCCTCGATGGCCAGCATGCCGGCCTCGTCGCCCTCTTCGCGGCTCATCTCGAACAGCTCGACGTTGTCGGCCAGCGAGCTCGTCAGGTGCGTGATCGTCTCGACGACAGTTTCCAGCGTGCGCTTTTCCTTGCCCAGCTCCTGGGCGCGCTTCTGGTCGTTCCAGACGTTGGGGTTCTCGAGGGAGGCGTTGACCTCGTTCAGCCGCAGTGCTTTGCGATCGAAGTCAAAGATACCCCCTTAGCGCGTCGGTACGCGCTGAGAGGTCGGCAAGCGAATTGCCAATTTGGTTGATGTGTTCGATGTCCATGGGGGGCACAGCATTTCTAAAGGGGGCGATTTTTGCATGGGCCGCTCCCGAGGGCCGGGGAGATGGACTCGGTGCACACTCGCGTCCGCCGGAGCCCGGCTGCCGAGGGCAGCGCCCGGCGGGAGACCGATCACACATGCACCCGATGCCCTCCTGGCGCATGCTGGCCCACACGGCTACGCTCGCCACCAGCCTGATCTGGGCCAGCAGCCCGGCCCTGGCCGACGCCCCTGCCGCAGCTCTCGCCGCGCCCGTCGCGGCCAAGAAGCCCAAGGACGTCAGCGTCCACGGCGACCGCCGCATCGACGACTACTTCTGGCTGCGCGAGAAGGACGATCCCGAGGTGCAGGCTCATCTGCGCGCCGAGGCGGCCTATGCCGACGCCTGGTTCAAGCCCCACGCAGCGGCGGAGGAGCGGCTGTTCGAGGAGATGAAGGGCCGCGTGCAGCAGCGCGACCAGGCCGTGCCGCAGCGCCAGGGGCGCTACTGGTACGGCAACCGCATCGACGTCGGCCAGCAATACCCCATCTACTTCCGCCGCGCCGCTCAAGGGCCTGAGCGCCTGGACGACCCGCAGGCGCCCGAGCAACTGCTGCTCGACGTCAACGAGCTGGCGAAAACGCGCAAGTTCGTCAACCTGAACGGCATGACGGTCAGCCCGGACGACCGCCTGCTGGCCTATGGCGTGGACGCGACCGGCGCGCGCGATTTCGAGCTGCATGTGCGCGACATCGCCAGCGGCGAGGACCGCGTCGTCGCCAGCACGCCGCATGCCGACGCCTTCGTCTGGGCGGCGGACAGCCAGACGCTGTTCTACATCCGCCATGACGCCGCACGGCGCTCGCACCAGCTCTGGCGCCACAAGTTGGGCGCGGACACCGACACGCTCGTGCTCGAGGAGAAGGATGAGCTCTTCAACCTGCAGCTCTCCAAGTCGCTCGACGGCCGCACGCTGATGGTGGGCGCGCTGGCCAAGGACACGCTGGACTGGCGCGTGCTGCCGGCGGACCAGCCCGAGGGCCGCTGGCGCGAGGTGCTGCCGCGCAAGAGCGGCCAGGAATACGCCGTCACGCCGTTCGGCCGCGAGCTGCTGCTGCGCATCAACGACCGCGGCCCCAACTACCGGCTGCTGCGGCTGCCCGTTCGGGCCGGCACCGGGCCGTTGTTCAGCGCGAAGGACCTGGCGAGCGGACGCGAGCTGATCCCGCACCGCGACGATTCGATGGTCGAGCTGGTCACCGCGTTCAAGACCCATGCCGTCGCGCAGATCCGCGAAGGCGGCTCGGTCAAGCTGCGCCTGTATCCGCTGGCCGGCGGCGCGCCGCGCGAGGTCGCCTTCAACGAAGTGGCCTACAACGCGGTGCTGGCCGGCCAGCGCGAGTTCGATGCGCCGCGCGTGCGCTTCGCCTACAACAGCCTCACCACGCCGCCCAGCACCTACGAGGCCGACCTCGCCACCGGCAAGCTGCAGCTGGTCAAGGTGCAGCCGGTGCAGGGCGGCTATGACGCCAGCCTCTACGCCAGCGAGCGCTTCTGGGCGCGCGCGGCCGATGGCACGCAGGTGCCCGTGAGCCTGGTCTGGCGCAAGGACAAGCGCAAGCAGGGCCCGCAGCCGCTGCTGCTGTACGGCTATGGCAGCTACGGCATCCCGACCGACCCGCGCTTTTCCAGCGCCCGCCTGTCGCTGCTGGACCGCGGCGTCATCTACGCCATCGCCCACATCCGCGGCGGCGGCGACCTGGGCCGGCGCTGGTACCTCGACGGCAAGCTGGATAAGAAGATGAACACCTTCACCGACTTCGTCGCCTGCGCCGAGGCGCTGGTGGCCAAGGGCTACACGCAGCCCAGCCAGCTCATCATCCACGGCGGCAGCGCCGGCGGCCTGCTGGTGGGCGCGGCCACCAACCTGCGGCCCGACCTGTTCAAGGCCGTCGTCGCCCAGGTGCCCTTCGTCGACGTCATCAACACCATGCTCGACGCCAGCCTGCCGCTGACCACCGAGGAATACATCGAGTGGGGCAACCCCAACAAGGCCGCCGAATACGCCTGGATGCGCGCCTACAGCCCCTACGACAACCTCAAGCCCGCCACCTACCCGGCGGTGCTGGCCAAGACGGCCATCAACGACAGCCAGGTGCCCTACTGGGAGGCGGCCAAGTACGTCGCCAGGCTGCGCACGCTGAACGCAGGCAGCGCGCCCGTGCTGTTCGACATCAACATGACGGCCGGCCATGGCGGTGCGTCGGGCCGCTTCGATGCGTTGCGCGAGACGGCGCGTACCTACACCTTCATGCTGCAGCAGTGGGGGCTGCTCAATGACTGACGGCAGCGGCTACTGGCGCAGCACGCGGCGGCTGACGGCCTGGCTGCTGCTGGCCTGGGCCATCGTCGCCTTCGCGCCGGTCTGGTTCGCGCGCGAGCTCAGCATCGAGGTGTTCGGCTGGCCGCTGGCCTTCTGGCTGGCGTCGCAGGGCGCGCTGCTGGGCTTTTGCGTCATCGTCGTCGTCTACGCCCGCGGGATGGCGCGGCTGGATGCGCGGTTCGGCGAGGTCAGCGAACCTCGTTCCTGAACAGGCGCCGGGCCTCCACGTCGCCGACGTAGCGCGCGTAAAGCGCCTGCACCCAGCCCTCGCGGCGCATGGCGTCCAGGTGCCGGCGGAGCTGACGCATGTCCTCGGGGTTGGCCGCAGCGCGGTTGAGGTACAGGCCCAGGACGTCGGTCGTCGCTTCGGCCAGGTCCACCACCACCGCCTGCGCGGGAAGCTGGCCGTCGCGGCGCAGCTTCAGGTGGATGACGCTCGGGATCAGCGCGGCCTGCACGCGCCCGGCGGCCAACTTGGCCGCCAGCGTGTCGTAGTCCGATGAAGGCTCCGCCTGGTGGCTGGCGAGCATGCCTTCGACGATGTCGTGGAGCCTGCCGGCCAGGCGGATGCCTCGCACCAGGCCCAGCTTCAGCTCGCCGTGCTGGCGCCAATCCTCCAGCGCGCGGGGCACTTCCTCGCTGGCCATGATGAGGTCGATTTCGGTGAACGAATACGGCAGGAAGTAGGCGAGGCGGTCACGCTCCGGCACCTGGAGCGACGACGTCATCATGTCCAGCAGCCCCTGCTCGAATTCCTGCACGACCCGTGCACGCGGACGCGGTGCGAGCTTGAGCTGGCAGCCGCTGCGCCGGCCCAGTTCGGCAATGAGCTGCGGCACGATGCCCTGCCACTGGCCGCCCTGCTGATAGGCGCCATAGCCCAGCTCCGAGATGCCGACGGTGAACTCGCGCGAGCAGGCTGCGGGCGCTGCGGCTGCCGTCAGCGCGAGAAGGAGGGCCGCGGCCGCGCGCTTCACTGGCCGTCCAGGAAGGCTTCGAGCGCGGCCGCAAGCGCCTCGGGCTGGTCGTGGTGGAGCATGTGGCCGGCGTCCTGCAGCACGGTGCGCCGCACGTCGGGGACGACCGCCAGCCGGGCCTCGAAATCCTCGCGTGGGAAGCGGCTGCCCCAGAAGCGGCTGAGCTGGTCGTCGCTACCCTCCACCCACAGGGTCGGCGCCGTGATGCGCTGCCAGCAGGCCAGCACCTCCGCCTTGCGGTAGAGCACCGGGTTGGCGAGCTTGTGCGCCGGGTCGGCGTTGAGCAGGAAGCCTTCCTGCCCGGCCTCCTGACTCGGCCGCGCCCAGTGCCGGGCCAGCCAGTCGGCCTTGTCCTGAGGCAGGCGCGGGTTGGTCTTGCGCAGGCGGCCGGCGACGTCGGCCAGCGTGGCGTAGGGCCGCAGCGTCGGCGGCGCCTTGAGTTCGTCCAGCC